>JBAYVY010000018.1:0-19893 GCA_041674345.1 Phycisphaeraceae bacterium
CCCAAAAGAACCGGATATTCACCACGGAGCACACGGAGATCACAGAGAGAGGAAAAAGCATGTTTCAAGCCGTTTTCAATTCACTCTCCGTGTCCTCCGTGTTCTCCGTGGGGGGTTCTTTTTTTTGTTCAAAATCAGAAATGGCGAAATGGATTATTTCAGGAGCAATTCGGCGATCTGCACGGCGTTCAGGGCCGCGCCTTTGCGGATTTGATCGCCGGAGATGAACAGGTCGATGCCGGTGTTGTTGGGCAGGGACCAGTCCTGGCGGATGCGACCGACCAGAACATCGTCCTGCCCGCTGGCGGCCAGCGGTTCGGGGTGCTGGTTGATTTCACGATCATCGACGATTTTGATTCCGGGGGCGGCGGCGAGAATGTCGCGCACCAGTTGTTCGGTCATCGGCTTTTCAAACTGGAGGTTCACCGCTTCGCAATGCGCCCGCAGCACCGGCACGCGCACGCAGGTGGTGGTGACGGTGAAATCGGGGCAATGGAAAATCTTGCGGGTCTCATTCAGCATCTTCGTCTCTTCCTCGTTGTAACCCGTGGCCGGGTCGATCTTCGAGTTGTGACTGAAAAGATTGAAGATGTATTGACGCTTGAAAATGTCGGTCTTCAGCGGCCGGCCGGCGGACCAGTCGCGGGCCTGTTGTTCCAGTTCCGCCATCGCCGCGGCCCCCGCGCCGCTCGCGGCCTGGTACGTGCTGACCACCGCCCGCTTGACGGGATTGACCTTGTGCAGCGGCCAAACCGGCACGTTCATGATGATGGTCGAGCAATTCGGATTGGCGATGATGCCCTTGTGCAGCGCGATGTCCTGCGGATTGACTTCGGGCACGACCAGCGGCACGGCGGGGTCCATGCGGAAGGCGGAACTGTTATCGACGACCGCACATCCGGCGGCAGCGGCGATGGGCGCGAACTTTTTGCTGATCGACCCGCCGGCGCTGAACAGGGCGATGTCGATGTCTTTGAAGGATGCTTCGGTGAGTTCCTCGACGGTGTAAGTTTTGCTCTTGAAGGTGATCTGTTTACCGGCGGATCGCGCGGAGGCGAGCAGTTTGAGCTTGCCGAATGGGAAGTTTCGCTGTTCGAGAATGGCGAGGAATTCCTGGCCGACCGCGCCGGTGACGCCGGCGACGGCGAGATGGGGGGGATTGTTGAAGGTGTGCATGGGGTTTCAGAGTTAGGGGTGAATCGGTGTGGGTTCGGGGTTCCATGTGCGATGTTCCATGTGCGAAGAACCCGAGGCGGCGCTCGAAGACTCGCTCTGCCTCGGCTTGGGTACATCGCACATACGGATAGCTCCGGCCGATCCGCGAATGGCGACCGGCCGGTCGTTGAGGTGCGGATCGGAGGGGCGGCTATTTAGTCTTCTTGGTTTTGGGCTGATCGTCGATCAGCGGAATGGAATCGGACTCGTCATCGTCTTCGGCGGCGGCGAGCGCTTCGAGCGCGGCGATGGGGTCTTCGTCCTCGTCGTCCATCTGGACGGTGGGGGTGAAGGCCTCTTCATCGACCTTGTGGGGCATCTCGTGGCCCTTGTCGATTTTTTTGATGGCGTCGGCCTGAACCTCGGCGGGCACTTCCACTTCGCCGGTGTCCCGCGGCAGGACGGTGCGGATCGGCTGGATATCGGCGGGCCTGCCGTCGATGACGACGACGAAGGTGACCGGGCCGACCCGCAACTGATCGCCGGGTTCGAGTTGGGCTTCGAGTACCCGTTCGTTGTTATAGTATGTGCCGTTGCTGGAGCCAAGATCGCGGAGGGTGAGCTTGTCACCGTCCCGCTCGATCTTGAAATGTTGTCGGGAAACCGACGACAGCGGAATTCGCAGGTCGCAGGTGTTTTTCCGACCGATGACGGTGACGGCCTTGGTCAGGGGAAACTCCCGCCGTTCGCCGTCCGACTTGAACATAATGAGGGAAGCATGCATGGGCTTACTTTCAACGAACCATTCAGGTGAGAGACGTTATCCTAGCGGTTTACCGGACCCGGTTCAAGCCCCTTCATTTCAGGGGGGACTGAGGGACAAATGGACTAAGGGAAGAAGGGAAGAAGCAGCGGATTCAACGGCGCTGTTGGCCCATCTCGATTGCTCGGCGGTTCGCTCGCTTTACCTGCATCTGCCCTTCTGTTTTCACAAATGCCACTACTGCGATTTCTATTCCATCGTCGATTCGCGGAAACGGATGAACGCGTTCGCCGACCGGCTGATCGACGAAATGCGCAGCATCGGCCCGCGAGTTCGGGGCAACCGCATCCGAACCATTTTCGTCGGCGGAGGAACCCCCACGCTGCTGCCGGCGGGAAACTGGCGGCGAATGCTCGCGGCCCTGCATGAAACGTTCGATCTGTCCGAATGGGCCGAGTTCACGGTGGAGGCCAATCCCGAAACCGTCACGCCGGAACTGCTCCGCGTACTTATTTCCGGGGGAGTGAACCGCATGTCGATGGGCGCGCAATCGTTCAACCCGACGCACCTGAAAACACTCGAACGCTGGCATGACCCCGAAAGCGTTGCCACGTCTTTGCAAATGATCCGCGATGCGGGCATCACCAACGTGAACCTCGATCTGATTTTCGCCGTACCCGGACAAACGATGGACGAATGGCGGCTTGACCTCGACATCGCGCTGTCGCTCAAACCCTCGCACCTGTCGTGTTATTCGCTGATGTACGAACCGAACACCCCGCTGACGAAAAAACTGAAACTCGGCCAACTCCATCGCGTCGATGAAAACCTCGAAGCCGCGATGTATGAATACACCCTCGACACACTGGCCGCGGCAGGATTCGAGCACTACGAGATTTCCAATTGGGCCGGGCGGGAAAGTGGGAAGTCGGAAGTCGGAAGTGAGGGGAAAGTCGGAAGTCGGAAGTGGGAAGTCGGAAGTTCGGAGGCGGGGCCTTCACTTTCGACTTTTGCTTCACTTCCGCCTTCCGCCTTCCGACTTTCCACTTCCAACCGCTGTCTCCACAACCTCGCCTACTGGCTGAATCACGACTGGCTGGCGTTCGGTCCCTCGGCGTCGGGCCACGTGGCGGGCGTGCGTTGGAAAAACGTCCCGCATCTGGGACGATACCTCGCCCCCGGAAGTTCAGGCGGACGCACCCCGATTCAGGATGTCGAACAATTGGGCGCCGACGCGAGCATCGGCGAACAAATCATGCTGCGCATTCGCCTGATCGAAGGCATCGACCACGCCTGGCTGGACGCGAACCTGAACGAGCCGCGCCGCGCCGCGATGCAACGGCAAATTGAACTGGGCTTTTTGGAACGCACACCGACGCACGTGCGATTGACGCGCAAGGGTTTACTGCTGGCCGACACGGTTGCCGCCGAATTACTGTGAATCCGCCACTGTGCGGTTTAAAATCATTCAAAAGCGTGTATCAGCCAAAAGACGCGGCCACTTCGTCAATCTGACGCTCGAATTCTCGAAAAGCTGACAATTGCCGTAGCGACGAAAAATCTTGCGTAAGTTCGGCAACGCGAATCCGCCGCCATCCCAATTCAGACGGTCTGGAAAACTTCTTACGGCGACGTCCATTCAACTCGGACGCTTTAACCAAGAGCGCATCCAGAACATCCTTGGGGTCTGGTAAGTTTTCAAGATTCTCCAACGAAGGGAGTTGAAGGTGAACCGATCCGTTTGGATTACCTGCAGCTTTGCGAATTTCACTCAAACCAGTAAGGAGCCATGCTTCAGTCATGCGAACAGGGACAACAATGACAGTTGGTTGTTGACGGGTAAGCTGCCTAACCGCATCTTGAATTTGATGATATCGATCCGCATATCCATCCGTTGTTTCCGCATCACGATGGACAAACAACAAATCACAAGGATACTGAACCAACCCAACCCGAAGGCGTTCGCTAAGTTCCGCAGGCCCAGCGATAAACTGCGACGTGAAACCTCGCTCTGCGATACCAGTGATCTTCGCCAATTTCCAGTCGATCACTGATACCAATGCGCGATCTGTGGGACCATCCGCCAATAACGTGTAACGAATTGGTTTCAAGTCTTATCAATCTCCGCATTATACCAGTCAATCAACAATTGTTCGTTTTGATCGGGTGGACCGCCGCGTCCCAAATACGCTGTCATCTGACCGGTTACCAGATGATTCGCCCCCCCCTCGCGCCAACTTCTCGGTGGAACGTAGGCCGACGCGATATAACCCTGGGAGTTTTCGCGACGAATGCGTTCGCGTTCGATGTAAATTAAATCGTCAGTCGTCACTTGAGAGACAACCTTGGGTGAATGGGTATTGACAATCACTTGACGCAGCGGATTCGTAGAATCAACTGCTAAATCAGCGTCAACCGCAATATCCTGCAACAAACGGATAATGGTTTCGATTCGTTCGGGATGGATACCGTTTTCAGGTTCTTCCAGACAAATGACTCCCTCCATTTCTGGATCGAGATCAAGAACGGTAAGAACCAAAAATCGGAGAGTTCCATCCGAGAGCGAATGAGCGGCATGTTCAACGCCATCCCGACCCGCAATCGTGAGGGTGCGAGTTTCAAAACGCTCGTCTTCTATCACCCTGGCGGAAGTCACATCATCAATCAGTCTCGCCAAACGATTGGCCAATTCGGACGCAACGCGACCGGATGGATCTTCCTGACGCATAAGTCGGTATATGGTATTGGGAAGGTTCGCACCCCTCGAATCAATAAAGCCCGGGTCACGGTACAACGATGGCGACCGCATCGCTGAAGGTTCGAGCATCAATGTCTGCCAAGACCGCATTTCCTGATGTGCGGAGAGAATCGACGGAAAGTCTGCATTCGCCATACCGCCTAAAACGGTTCGTGTTGAGTTCGGAGCTGGAATTTTTCGACCACCGTGTCCTTCCTGATGAACCGTAATCGTTGTGGGAGCTACTTTGGATGACGAGATGAAATCTACCGTGCGTCGCCCGGAAATCACGGAATTGCGAAAAGCACGAGAATGCTTGAAACCAATGGACCCTCGCGCCGTTTGCTGCGATATGGGTTCAAGACTTTCCGAGGCAAGTTCGAGCATGCCGGAATTTTTCGGCCCCATTCGGAATGCCACTTCATAACGCAGGGTGGAAATGGCCGCTTGTGCTTTTACGCCAAATTCATCTTCGACGTTGCGGTTGACGATCAAGTCTGCGGTAAAACGCATCTCGGGCGCAATGAACTTTTCAAACCGCGTGAACAAATCCTCCGCCGAAGCCGCTCGACTTCGGGAGTCGCGCAGTTCGGCGACCGCTTCCATGATCGGCTTCTGTGTTAAGAGATTGAGAAAACGAATGGCGTCAAACAAATTCGATTTGCCCGCGGCGTTAAGCCCGGCAATACAAGTGAATGGGCCGAATCGCACCTCAAAGTCGAGAAGATTCTTGAAGCCCCTGATGTGTAACCTCGTCAACATACATTTACCTTACCCAGAACTACTGCACTCTGGCAAACGCAGCCATGCCAAAAAGGGCGCGACTGTAAGCCGCGCCGTCCTTTTCTTTCCCTCAGTCCCTTTATCCCTTCTTCTTCACTGCGCCAATCCCGCGAACAGCGGCGTGGACAGGTAGCGTTCGCCGAAGCTGCACGCGATGGTCACGATGCGTTTGCCCTGGAGGTGGAACTTTTCGATGGCTTTGATCGTGGCGACGACGTTGCCGCCGGTGGAGATGCCGGCGAACAGGCCCTCTTCCTTCGCCAGACGCCGGCCCATCTCGAACGCCTCGTCGTTGTTGACGGTGAGGACGCCGTTGAGCAGCGAAGTGTCGAGATTTCTCGGAATGAACCCCGCGCCGATGCCTTGGATTTTGTGCGGGCCGGGCTGTCCGCCGCCGATGACCGGCGAGTTTTCGGGTTCGACGGCATAAGCGTGGAAGTCAGGGTTGTGTTTGCGAATCGCGCGGGTGATGCCAGTGATGGTGCCGCCGGTGCCCACGCCGGCGACGATGGCGTCGATCCTGCCGCCGCTGTCGGCCCAGATTTCCGGGCCGGTGGTTGCTTCGTGAATCGCGGGGTTGGCGGGGTTTTCAAATTGCTGCGGCATCCAGGCGTTGGGGTTTTCCGCGACGATCTGATCGGCCTTTTCGATCGCGCCCTTCATGCCTTTTTCAGCGGGGGTGAGGACGAGTTCCGCGCCCATCGCGCGCAGCAGGCCGCGCCGTTCCAGCGACATGCTTTCGGGCATCGTCAGACAGAGCTTGTACCCGCGCGCCGCCGCGACGAACGCCAGCGCGATGCCGGTGTTCCCGCTGGTGGGTTCGACGATGAGGGTGTCTTTTTTGATTTTGCCGTCGCGTTCACCGGCTTCGATCATCGCCCGGCCGATGCGATCCTTCACGCTCGACATCGGATTGAAAAACTCGCACTTGACGAACACCGTCGCCAGCTTCGGGTCGATCACACGCTTCAATCGCACCATCGGCGTGTTGAAGCAGGTATCCACGATGCCTGCGTAGGCCTGTTTGTGCAACAGCGGATATTGTTCATTGGACATGAGGCGGCTCCCGTTTCAAAAAAGGTTGAGGACTTCATGCTAGTGCGCCCCCGGAAACTTGGCAAACGCCGAAAAACCCGCAATGGGGCTTAACCGCGGAGATTCGGAGACGTAGAGATGAATGAAAAAACGGCGACCGGGATGGGTCGCCGTCGGGTGGGTGTCGGATGATTCGGCCGCCTGCCGCGAGGCGGGAATCAGGCATGGCGGATTCGGCGTGAGCGGAGCAGGCCCAGGCCGATGCCCACGGAGGCCAGCATCAGGGATGCGGGTTCGGGGGTGAGGACGGCGTTGTCGAGGTAGCCGGTGTCGGACCCGGTCATGAACTCGCCGCGAATGAGGAGCGAGGACAGATTCGACAGAACCGAAGCGAACTCCGCGGCATTGGGCGTGGTGCTGTCGGACGCCTTGATCCAGCCGCCGGCCGGGTTCAGCGGCACATCGTAATGGTTCCAGACGTTGGCGTCGGGCCATGCGCCGTTCCAGTTCAGCGTGACGCCGGAACCCGTGATGCTGACCATCGGCCAGGCCCAGGGGGTTGAATCCGACGCGGTGATACGCAGGTCGTAGGAGAACGTTCCGCCGTAGGCGCCGGATTGATTGCCGAGGAACTTGGCGGGCGCGACGAACGACCATGTTCCGCCCTGCGTGTCGTCAGTCGCGTAGATCGCGCCGACGGGATTTCCAAGGGCGTTGGTCCATGTCGATGGAGCGGCGAAATCACCGCCCGTCGTCCAATCTTCCTTGTCGGTATCGAAGTAGCTGCTGACCGGGGCGGCGAAAACCGCGCCGGTCCAACCCAACACCAACGATGCCGCAACCGCACGAATCATTACCACGGATGACATGTTCTCTCTCCAGAAAAGTCGCTCGAATATGAACGGAACCATCCATTCAACGGCGAGCTGATATTATTGAATGAATCTCTTTCCCGACTAAACGGGGAACTTCCAATTTCAACGATTATTTTACTATACTGTCGGGATCAGTCAATGGAATTCCGTAACCCCCAACAGCACAGGCCCATGACACAAACCAAACTCATCGACGGAAAAGCCGCTTCCCAACGACTGCTCGACCGCGCCGCGGCCGGCGTGAAAACCATCATCGCCAACACCGGCGTCACGCCCTGCCTGGCCACCGTATTGGTCGGCGAAGACCCGGCTTCGGAAACCTACGTCAAAATGAAAGGCAAACGCTGCGAAGCGGTCGGCATGAAATCGCTCCGCATCGAAATGTCCGCACACACCACCACCGAACAACTGGTGATGAAAATCACCGAACTGGCGGAAAACGCCGATGTCAACGGCATCCTCCTCCAACACCCGGTCCCCAAACAGATCGACGAACGCGCGGCCTTCGAGGCCATCCCGCGCAACAAAGATGTGGACGGCGTCACCGCGGCGGGACTCGGCTGCATGTGGTTGGACATTCCAACCTTCGGCTCATGCACGCCCGCAGGGATCATGTCGCTGTTCAAAGATTACAACGTCGAACTGTCGGGCAAGGAAGCCGTTGTCATCGGACGCTCCCCGATTCTCGGCAAGCCGATGGCGGCCATGCTGCTGGCGGCGAACGCGACCGTCACTATTTGTCATTCGCGCACAAAAAATCTGGCGGAGGTGGTGAAGCGTGCTGACATCGTGGTCGCAGCGGTGGGTAAGGCGAAGTTCGTGCAGGGGGATTGGATCAAGGAAGGCGCGGTCGTGATGGATGCTGGTTACAACGCGGGCAACGTGGGGGACGTGGATTTTGAAGCGGCGCTGCCGCGGGCGTCGCTCATCACGCCGGTGCCGGGCGGCGTGGGGCCGATGACGATAGCGACGCTGATAGCGAATACGGTGCAAGCGGCGGCGGAACAACTCGGCGTGAAGCTGTAACCCCCGGAAGCGGAAAGTGGGAAGTCGGAAGTGGGCAGTGCATATTTGACGCTCGCCCGCATATTGCATAATGTAATATGGCATGAGAATCATCACAGAGACGACGGTGCGCGGCTGGGCGCGGTTGTATGCCGATGCGGCCCCCTCGTTGCTGGGCTGGCTCGCGGTGGCGAAGAAATCGGACTGGCAAACCATTGCGGATGTACGCCGCACCTATCCGCACACCGATGCGGTGGAGGTGGTCAGTGAACATATGGTGACGGTATTCAACATCGCGGGAAACAAGTATCGCCTGATTACCGCGATGCACTACAACACCGGCATCGTTTACACATTGATGTTCCTGACGCACGCCGAGTACTCAAAAGACCGATGGAAAGGCCGACTATGAATACCACAACGCAACTGCATCCCGATTATCTGAAACTGATCCGCCGGTTCCCGTTGCGTCCGATTCGTTCGGGCCGCGATCACGATCAGGCGATGAAACTGGTCTCGAAACTCGCACCCGTCGGGGAAGGATCGCTTTCGCCCGGTGAGGAGGATTACCTCGATGCGCTGACGGTGTTGCTGGCCGATTACGACCGTCAGTTCGACCCGGTGCGTGTGGCAGGGCTGGATGTACTCAAATCGCTGATGGAAGCGCGTGACATGAGTGTGTCGGACCTGGGCCGGGTGATCGGCAGCCAGCCGAACGCCTCGCTGATCCTTACCGGCAAACGCGAGATGAGCAAAGCGGTGATGCGCACGCTGGGCGATTACTTCGGCGTGGACGCGGCGGTGTTTTTCGCGTGAAGTCGCCCCCGGAAGACGCGGCTGAGATGAGTGGCGCACCATTTTGTTTATTAGCCGCACCTTCCGAGGTGCGGTTGGGCGACGAACCGACGAATGCCATGCCACAAATACCCGGGAAAATTCTGCTTGCGACGTGCGACGGTGCGATGGAGAATACGCATATGAGACGCTGCCCGACGGCTGAATATGCTGTGCTCTTTTACGTTGCGTGCATCGTCTTGCTGACGATTGCACCGTTGGTGGGATTGTTGGAGCCGGAGCCGCCTTTTGATGATGTTTACTTTGGGTATTTCTTTGTGAGCGGGCCGGCGGTTTGGTTTGTCGGAGTATGGTGCGGGGAACTCGCTGGGCCGGCGCTGTTGCACGTTTTCAATTCACGCACCGCGTCAGTACTGTCAATCGTGATTCTGCCGGGGGTGGTGAATCTGATATTGGGCGGTTTGCAGTGGTACGGGGTGATGCGACTTTTCCGCTGGATCATGGCGCGAAGAAACAGGGCGGTGCCGGGGCGGTGAATGCCGGAACCGCCCACGCTTTCCGTCACGACGCGGCGATATTTCATTGGCCGTGGGAAATGGCGATCACTTCGGCGTTGTCGCGATTGATTTGAAGTGATGCCACGCCTCCCTGATAGCCCTCGGGGAGCGGCGATCCTTCAATCACGTAAACATGATCGGTTTTTGTCACCTGCCACGGTTTTTCGTTGAGGACTTGTTCGCCGTAAGCGCGGACGAAGATGATTTCAGCGATTTGGGCAGCGGAGGATTCGTCTAGGTTGATGTTGATTGGGGGCTGTGCGATTGCCGTGGAATCAGCGACACGAGACGGTGATTCACATGCGGTCAGGGCGATGGCGATGAGCGCGGCGCTCGTAAGGAACATGAAAATGACAAGTGTGGTTTTCATCGGCGGTTTCCCGGTTGGACGCATGGAAGGACGGAAAGTTCCGGGGAAGACGGATGGGTGAACGAACGGTCGCTAAACCGCGAACGGGAAGAGTGTGCGTTTGCTGACGCCGAGGCGTTCGGATCGTGGCGAAGTGAAGGCGTTGAGGCAAGCCCGCTTCGCGGCGGGACGGTTCATTTCACCACATCATACTTTCCTCATTTATGAAGTTGGTCGATCAATTTTTGCGTGAAGTCCCAGAGGTTGTCGGAGCGGAAGGCGGTGGCGGTGCCTCGGAAATTGGCGTAGCGCTGGTGGTGGTTCCAGCAGCTTTGGCAGCGATTGAGGGCTTCGAGGGCGGCGCGGCCCCCGGCCCCGGAAGTGGTGCCCCCGGAAGTGGCGGCGTCGGGCTTGCGCTGATGACGGCGAAAGGCGACCATGCCGGCCAGCAGATGGTGCAACGTCTCGGCCAGCGACTCGAAGTATTCCATCTCATGCACCAGCGTCTCGCCGGACGGCGTGACCAGATGCGGGGCCGACTGCTGAATGGCGAGGCGGTCATGGGCGATGCGTTCAACGGCGCGGGCTTTTTCGGCGACCACCTCATCAAGGGCGGCGTCGGGCAAACGCTGGATCATCGCCCACGCGGCGTCGGCGTCGATCAGATCGTCCTGCAAAAAGTTGCCCGACGGATACCACGAGTCGGGGCGCGAACGGGCATAGGGACCGATGTAGAAAAGTTCGAGGATGTTCCGCGAGGAATGGGTCAGGGTCGTGTGCAGCGCCGCGGCGGCGGCGGGGTCGCGGCAGTCCAGACGGGTGTCGATCCACCGACGGGCGAGATCGTCGAGATTGATGGAGGGTTTGGCGGCGAGTTGGGGAACGGCATAGACGTTGGCGTCGATCCAGGTTTCTTCGGAGATGAAGGGGCCGCCCCAGCCCCCGCCTCGCACCCACGCCCAGAGACCGGCGAGGTTCACCTTGTCGGCCGCCTGCGCCAAGCCGATGGAGTTGTCCATCTCCGGCAGGCCGTCGCGCCACAGCGGGGGCTGGTAGTTGGGGACGGCTCCCTTGCCCTCGAACTCGCGCTGGCATTGGAGTTCGTAAATAATCGGGCGATTGCCGCAGGCCAGGGAGGAGGGGTTCCATTGCTGAAAGCGCCAGAAATCGGTTTGGGTGAATTTGAAGGAAAGGATGAGGTTGTCGTTGTCGAGGGGGAGGCGTTCGATGACGCGGCGGCAGAGTTCGGGGGAGTCGTGCATGCCGCCGGGCCGGACGTTCCAGGCGCGGGCGATGAGTTTGCGGCGAAGTTTGCCGACGACCAGATCGTGGAAGAAGGTGATGAAGCGTACCAGGCGATCGGCGCGTCCGAGGGAGCTGCACCGTGCGCAGTGGGGGGTGTAGATGTCGTTGCCGGCGAGATAGGGGGTGCGTTTGGCGTCGTTGTCACCGAGGCGGAGAACGATGCCTTCGATGTCGGCGAAGCGAGCGACGAAGGATTCGACGCACTGGCCGATCATGTCGAGCAATTCGGGGGAACCGGGGCAGAGGGTGCGTGTGTCGCGGACGCAGGTCATGGCCGATCCGACCAGTTCGCGGGCGAGGGAGGGGGCATCGTAAAGGAGCCAGGCGGTCAGACCGGCGGCGCGGGCGGCGCGGATTTGTTTGTCGATGGCATCGTACTGGTCGGCGACCCAACGGCGCATGTCGCCGGCGGGGAGTGTGTCGGAGCCGAGCAAGCCGCTGAGCGCGGTGGTGGGATAGATGACCAGGCCGGTGTAGCCGAGGTTTCGCAACTCATCGAGGCGGCGATATCGCGTTTCTTGTGCGGGTTCGCCGGGGTTGTCGAGAATGGTGGCGAGAGTGAGCATGATGGTATTTGTAGCAGCAATGGGGGGGGGACGCCACAGTATTTGGTGATTTTGCAGGTGACAGTGGGACCGTGAAAAACCCAAGGCGGCGCTCGCCCCCGGAACAGAAGACTCGCTCTGCCTTGGCTTGAAATTACTTCGCGGCGTCGTCGGGCTGGAGGATTTTGAGATCGATCAGTGCGTTGTGGGCGGCGAGTTGTTCGGATTCTTTTTTGCTCGCGCCCCAGGCGGAGGGGAAGCGTTTGCCGGCCATTTCGACGCAGACTTCAAAACACTTGGAATGGTCGGGGCCTTTTTCATCGAGCAGCAGATAGGCGGGCAGGTCGGAACCCTGTCGCTGGGCGTATTGCTGGAGGACGGATTTGTAGTTGAACTGGTGCGCGGACTCGAAGGCCTGGTTGATGTGGGGGATCATGTATTGGAGGATGAAGTCGCGGGCGACGTCGATGCCGCCGTCGAGGTAGAGACCGGCGACGATGGATTCATAGACGGCGGCGGAGATGCTGGACGGCAGTTCGGCGCGTCCGGTCATGCCCTTGCCGATGGCCAGCAGTTCGGTCAGGCCGATCTGATCGCTGACCGCGGCGCAGATGCGTCTTGAGACGACGGCGGATTTGATTTTGGTCAGATCGCCTTCGCGCTGTTCGGGGAAGTGGATGAAGAGGTATTCGCAGACGACGAAGCCGAGGACCGAATCGCCGAGGAACTCCATGCGTTCGTTGCTGGACAGGCGGTTGTCGGCGACGGAGGCATGGGTGAGCGCTTCGACGAGGAGTTTTTCGTTTCGGAAGCGATAGCCGACGATTTGTTCGGCGCGTTCCACGATATCGGTGAATGAATCGGTCATTGGATTACGGACGGGTCGCGCCGGGGTATGGGGAAATGGGCGACCTGTACGAACCGATTCGCGCCTCGACCGTATCAGTGGGGTCGGGGGGCGAGTCGGCTCAAATGGAAAAGTATTCCACGGAAGCGTGCTTGTCAATTGAAAGTGGCACGGATAAGTTAATCATCATGATTCAAAAGTCGCTGATGTGCGTACTGATCGTTTGGGAACTGGCGGTCGGTGCGCCGGCCCCCGCCCCCGGAAGTGAGCCGGCCCCCGGGAGCGGCGAGCCGGCGGGCGCGGCGGTTGTGAACATTGCCGCCGAACTGACGTTGCCCGAAGGTTTCGACCCGGGGCGGCATATGCTGGTCGGCGAGGTGGAGCCGGGGATGATCGGCTACGGCATGACGGTGTTTCACGGGACGACGCCCGAGCCGTTCGATGTCGAAGTCATCAGCGTGGAACAGGCCAGTTCGCCGGGCAAGGCGGTGATCTGGGTGCGGAGTCCCGACCCGCGGATGCAGCAATCCGGTCCGGTGCATGGGATGAGCGGCTCGCCGATTTACCTTTGGCCCCGCGGGTCGAAGCGGAGCAAGATGCGGGTCGGGGGCGATGCGCGGATCATCGGCGCGTTCGCGTTTGGTTTCGAGTTCGGCAAGGATTGCTACGTCGGCGTCCAACCCATCGAACAAATGCTGCGGGCGGCGATGCGCACGGAAGAACCCGGAAGCGATGAGCGACCCCCGGAAGCGATGAGCGAAGAGGAGAGCGGAGCGTCCTCTCCCAAAATCCGCAATCCGCAATCCGCAATCCGCAATTCCCCTCACGACAATGCGTTGTCGCTGACGTTGGCGGCGGCGGAGCGGGACAACTGGCCTGGGTCGGCGACGTGGCGCATGAAGGCGATCGCACGGATGGCGGGCATTGGTCCGGCATCATCGTCGTTGGCGACCGGTCGCACGGCGCGGTGGCGAGGGACGCACGATGCGATGTCGCTGCCGCTCCAGATGGGCGATGAAACGGTGGCGTCGGTGATGCGACCGCTGCTGATGAACACGGGGCTGACCGCGGTGGCCGGCGGATCGGAACAGGCGATGAACGGACCCCCGCCGCGCTGGATCGACCCGGCGGTCCAACCCGAACCGGGCGGCGTGCTGAGCATCCCCCTGGCCTGCGGCGACGCCGACATGGCCGCCAGCGGCACCATCACCGACATCATCACCGTCGGCGGGCGGCAAAAAATCCTCGCCTTCGGACACGCCTTCTCCGGCCAGGGCATCGAAAATCTGCCCATCGCCACCGGCTATGTTCATTTCGTCCAGCCCAGCGTGCAGAGCAGTTTCAAGCTCGGCGGAACGCTGCGGATTTTCGGTTCGCTGGTCAACGATGAGAACGTCGGCGTGTTCGGCGTCAGCGGCGCCACGCCCCCGATGCACCCGGCCGATGTCACCGTCGAATGGCCCGACGCTTCCAAAAATCGAACCTATCACTTCCAGCTCGCGCAGCACACGACCTACACGCCCATGCTCAGCGGGGCCACGATCATTCGCGCGCTGACCAGCGACACCAACTGGCCCGACCATTCCACACTCGCGGTCACCAGCGACATCGACTTCGGCGGGGGGCGGGTGCTGCACATCGACCAACTGCTGCCCGAAGCCGATCCGCGCGGCGTGATGAGCATGCTCGTGCCCGCCATCAGCGTCCTGACCGACAGTGAGTTCGGCAAAACACCGCTCCAGTCCGTCAAAACCACCATCAAGGTCATCCCCAAAGTTCTCGCCTCGCAAATCGTCAACGTCGTCATTCAGCAAACCAGCGTCAGGCCCGGCGAATCGGTCAACATCGACGTCGAACTCCGCCCCTTCCAGGGCGAGTCGTACCCGCATCGCATCAGCTTCCCCATTCCCGCCGATCTGCCCGAAGGCAATTATGTGCTGTTCGTCGGCGGGGCCGATGCTTATTTGGAGCAACAACTCAAGACCCACCCGCATCTGGGCCGCGTCACCAATCAGAAGGAACTGTTCGGCATGGTGCAGTACGTCATGGGCATGAAAGGCGATGCGATGTATGCGTCGCTGATCCCGCAGGACCGGCCGGACGTCGCGGTCGGCCGGTCGGAACTGGACAAACTGCCCTCCAGCCGCACCGCCATGCTGCTTCAGCCGACGCATTCGCTGACCACGCCGTTCGTGGCGACGATTGATCGCGTGATCCCCATGACGCGGGTCGTGGTGGGCGATTTCGCCTTCCCCGTGATCGTCGAAAAACAGATCGGCAACGTGCAACCCAAACAGTAAAACCATGAAATCAACCGCGGAGACACACAAAGAAAGGGACGAAGGGACTTAGGGACGGAGGGACGAAGTGAGGATGGGGTTGTGACTCGTTCACTTCGTCCCTTCGTCCCTGATCCCTCTGCCTGCCCGTTTTACTCCGTGCCGCTGTGGTGAAAAAATCTTGCGATAACGTCCCTCACAGGAGTCCGCCTTGAATCTTCGCATTCCATTGTTCGTCATCGCCGCGATGTTTTTCGCCGCATCGTCCGCCCTGGCCGTCAAACCCGGTCAGTGGACGCAGGACACCGAGGCGGCGTTCGGCTCGGCGTCGCTGGATCAGACCATCGTCACCAATCTCGGTCGCATCGAACTGGCCCGCGCCAGCGACAAACTCGCCGAACTCAAGGACGACGCCACCATCATTTATGACATGGCGCGTTTGTCCGACGGGCAAACCTTCCTCGCCGTCGGCCCCGCCGGTGAACTGGCGTCGCTCGACAAAGACAACAAAATCGCCTCCGTTGTCAAATATGAAAACGCGCAGGTCTTCGCGCTGGCCGTCGAGGGCGACGTCCTGTGGGTCGCTGTCAGCGGCGACAAAACCAGCCGCCTGGAAAAACGCGAAGCCGGCAAGGCGACCCAAACCCTCAACCTGCCCGATGTCCGCTACATCTGGGACGTGCTGGTCAGCGACGGCAAACTCTACCTCGCCACCGGCACCGATGGCAAAGTCCTCCAGGTCGATCCCGCCGCCGCCGCCGCCCCCGCAAGCGATGAGCGCCCCCCGGAAGCGATGAGCGATGAGAAGGCCGAAGCAAGCGATGAGCGACGAGCGATGAGCGATGAGCGAATAGCCAGTAGCCAACAGCCAACAGCCAACAGCCAACAGCAATCCGCAATCAGCAATTCCCCCACCCCCGGAACATCTTCCTCTGAAACCCGAAACCCGAAACCCGAAACTTCCTCTCCCGCCTACAAACCCGTCGTCGTTCTCGACTGCGAACAGAACAACGTGTTGTGTCTGGGCATTGACGCACAGAAGCGACTGTATGCCGGGACCGACACCGAGGGATTGGTCTATCGCATCACACCCCAGCCGGACAACACCCCCGGAAGTACGGAGCATCCGTTCAGTGCTTACGTGATCTACGACGCGGGGGAGCCGGAAATCGGCGCGATGATCGTCATGCCCGACGGCACCGTGTACGTGGGCACCGCCGACGCCGATCAGGCCAAGCCCGGTCGCCTCAACGAACCGTCCAAGGAAGAACAAGGCAAACCCACCTCGGCCCCCGGAAGTGGCAAGCCCGGCGAAAAGCCCACGCCCAGCCCCATCCCCATCCCCACGCCCCCCGAAAAACCCGAACCCCCCGTCCAACCCCAACCCCAACCCCAACCCCAACCCGCCCCAGCCCCCGGAAGTGGAAGTGCAAGCGATAATCGCCCCCCGGAAGCGTCGAGCGACGAGAAGGCCGCGGTCTCCTCTCCTCAAATCAAAAATCAGAAATCGGAAATCAGCAATTCTTCCGCTCAGTCGCTCTCCCTGCAAATGACCCAGGCCGCCGTCAGTTTCGCCGAGGGTGATGCGCCTTCCATCAATCCCGCCGCGCCCACCAAGGCACAGTACGACAAACTCCGTCAACTCATCGGCCAGCGTCTCACCGAAGCCCGCAAGACCGGCTCCCTCGCCTCCGGCAAAGACGCAGCGAGCCGGGGCGTCCCCGCCCCCGGTTCCCTCGGTCCACGACGCGCCGGCGCTTCCGCCAAGTCCAACGCCCCAACCAAGCCCGGCAACGCCGTCTATTGCATCAGCCCCGACGGCTTCGTCCGTGAATGCTTCCGCGAATCGGTCATGATCCTCCGCATTGAAATGGTCGCCGGCCAGATCATCATCGCCACCGGCAACGAAGGCCAAATCTACCGCGTCGATCCCTCCGGTCAGCCCGTCACCGTCCTCGCCGATCTCGACGCCCAGCAAATCCCCGCCATGCTCGTCCACGATGGACAAATCCTCATCGGTACCGCCAACCCCGGTCAGATCGTCCGCCTCACCGCCGGGTTCGCACACACCGGCTCCTTCACCGCCGATCCCCTCGACGCCGCCCAAATCTCCCGCTGGGGAAACCTCCAACTTCTCGCCGATCTGCCCGAACACACCGGCGTCACCGTCTCCACCCGTTCCGGCAACCTCGCCGATCCCGACAACGGCTTCTGGTCCGAATGGTCCGCTCCCATCACCGTCGCCGTCCCCGCGGAGGGCCAGCCCTTCTTCCTCGAAATCCCCAGCCCCTCCGCTCGCTTCATCCAATACAAACTCACCCTCACCAGCGACGGCTCCGCCTCGCCCGCCGTCTCACTCGTCGCCCTCAAGTACCTCATGCCCAATCTCGCCCCGCGCGTCAACGCCCTCCGCGCCAAGTACCCCGATCTTCAGATCAAGCCCGACGCCCCGCCCTCGCCTCGCAACACCCTGAACATCGACTGGGAAGCCGCCGACCCCAACGGCGACACCCTCGCCTACACCCTCGAAGTCCGCAAGCTCGGCTCCGACCAGCCCTTCGTCAAAATCGCCGCCGACCTCAAAGACGCCAACTTCAACTGGAACACCCTGACCATGCCCGATGGTCGCTACGAACTGCGCGTCACCGCTTCCGATGCCCCCGACAATGTCCCCGATGAAACCCAGTCCTCGCAGCGCCTCAGCGCCCCGGTCGTCATCGACAACACCGCCCCGACCATCACCGACCTTGCCGCCACCCGGCGGGGCCAATTAATTGGCCCCGCCGTCCCCGTCGTTCTCTCCGCTCAAATCACCGACGCCATGAGCATCATCGCCGACATTCGTTATTCCCTCAGTGTTGACGATCAATCCGACGCCGCCCCCGCCTGGAACGCCGTCCTCCCCGTCGATCAGATTGACGACTCGACAAACGAGTCCGTTTCCTTTACCATTCCTCCCCTCGCGCCCGGTGTCAGAGTGCTGACTTTGCGGGCCACCGATGCACAGGGCAATACCGCTTACCAGTCGATCACGGTAACGACGCCCAGGCCCTGACGACCGATGGAGACCCGGCTATGTCCACTCATTACGAAAAACGTGTCAGCAACATCAAACGCACCCGCAAGTTCGGCTTCCGCAACCGCATGAAGACGACCAACGGCCGTAAAATGATCAACCGCAAACGTCGCGCCGGACGCTCCGTCAACGTCCGCAAATGGTGAGTTGGTGATGTATGATTGGGTGAACTGATCGCCAATTCAGCGCCATCACGCCTTTGGGGCTTGCCTCAATGCCTCCCGACATCGCCAAATCCAACATCCCCAAATCACCCCATATCGTCGGCCCCTTCGTTCAACCCATCCGACAATTCCTCACCTATCTCCGCGTCGAGTGCGGCCTGTCCGCCAACACCCTCGCCGCCTACGCCGACGACCTCCGCCAACTCGCCGTCCACCTCGATCAATCCAACATCACCGACCCAAAGCAACTCAGCTACCCCGTCCTCACCCAACACCTCCGCAACCTCCGCGCCCCCGGAAGTAAAACCAAACCCAAAAGCAACTCCAAGCCGGGTCTGAGCGCCCCCGGAAGTGAGCCATCCGCGCCCCCCAAGCCAAGGCAGAGCGAGTCTTCGAGCGCCGCCTTGGGTTCTTCGGGGGGTTCTTCTTCCGGGGGTTCCAAGTCGGGCCTCACCGGCAAATCCATCGCCCGTCACCTCTCCGCCATCCGCATGTTCTGCCGCTACCTCGCCGCCAACGGCTACGCCCCCTCCGACGCCTCCGAACTGCTCGAAACCCCCAAGGTCTGGCGCACCATGCCCCAGATCATGCACACCCAACACGTCGCCTCGCTCCTCGCCGCCGTGTCGCCCGATGAACGCTACGCGCTCCGCGACATCGCACTCATCGAACTCCTGTACGCCTGCGGCATCCGCGCCGGCGAAGTCGCCTCCATCCAACTGCCCGACCTCCACCTCGACCTCGGCGTCGTCAAAGTCACCGGCAAAGGCAACCGCCAACGCATCGTCCCCATCGGCCGACCCGCCATCGACGCCATCCGACGCTATCTTGATGAACTTCGCCCCAAACTCCTCCGCGATGACCGGCCCGCCACCGCGCTCTTCCTCACACGACGCTCCACACCCCTCGACCGTTTCGCCGTGTGGCGCCTGATTAAAAAATACTCCCTCAAAGCCGGCATCCCCGCCGTCCATCCCCACACCCTCCGCCACAGTTTTGCCACCCACCTGCTCGCCGGCGGAGCCGACCTCCGCGTCGTCCAGGAATTGCTCGGCCACGCCAAGATCACCACCACCCAAATCTACACCCACGTGGACCGCGACCGCCTCCACCAAATCGTCAAACAACACCACCCCAGGCCGTAACCCGTAACCCCCGCCCCTCGTTCAACAAGCACGGAATGACGCCGTCCTCATTCCGGCGGCGGCGACCGGCGGCGGTGGGTTTTCCAATGATGAATACATTCATCGGTCCATGAAATGGTTTTCCGACGAGGCCTAGTTTCAAGCATGGGATATTCCTTTCGAGGAACAATGAAAAACGCGGCCTCCTCGAAGGAAACCGCGTCATTGGTGAAAGTACCCCCAAGGGGATTTGAACCCCTGTTCTCGGCTTGAAAAGCCGGTGTCCTGGGCCGGGCTAGACGATGGGGGCAACCGAACCGCACATTGTACGCATCCCGTCGCGTTTCGCAACCTCACGGGTTCCTGATGTGGGAACGTGGGTGCATGACAGTTTTCGCGGGGGGATAGCCGACAAGATGTAGTGGTGGGTCGCCCCGGACGGCGATCCGACGGCAGCCAACGAGCAAGGAGGTTCCATCATGGCGGCACGGACGACACG
>JBAYVY010000019.1:0-19820 GCA_041674345.1 Phycisphaeraceae bacterium
CACGGGTGATCGCCGTTTTTGAGCCAAAAACGAATGTTTGTCGAAAAATGGTCGAACATTGGCTCGTCTTACCGCCGTTTTTGAAGCAAAATCGAGGCTTTTTGACCCCGTGAACGGTTACCATGTGACAATCAATCGCATATCACGACTTCGGGACTGCGGCGTGTTCCGTGATTTCACGTGGCCACAGCACCTGCCCGACTTCGCCCGGTACAACCTCATCTATGGATGGAACGGGGCCGGAAAGACTACCCTCAGCCGACTGTTTCAAGCACTGGAAGCCAAGACGCCGCTCTCCGTTGGACAGGCAGCCGTAAAGGTCAATGGTCGAGACTTGGCCCATACCGAGTTCGGCCAAATGGACGTCTCGGTGCGGGTCTTCAACCGAGACTTCGTCTCGGCCAGTGTCTTCCCGACCAGCGGCGATGTTGCTCCGATCTTCATCATCGGCAAGCAGAACGTCGAGAAGCAGAAGCAGGTGGACGAACTTAAGATCACGCGCGCCAAGGCGCAGGAAGCCGTCGACTCGGCCAGACGCGCCAAGTCGCAGTCGGACGGCGCGCTCGACAAGTTCTGCATCGACCAGGCCAAAGTCATCAAGAACATGCTCCGTTCGGCCGGGACCAACCCGTACAACAACTACAACAAGGGCGACTTCACCAACCGCGCACAAAAGCTGATCGTGGACGGTGATCAGAATGCCCACGCACTAAACGACACCGCGCGGGACAAACTGCTGGCCCAACTGCGGGAAAATCCCAAGGCCCAGATCGCGCCGCTCACCTACCGACTGCCATCCCTCAAATCCCTTGCCGATGCCGTAAGTGTGTTGCTGGCGAAGACGGTGGTTTCTGCGGCAATACAATCGTTGAAAGATGACGCCCAGGTCTCGTCGTGGGTTCATACCGGGCTGGGCCTTCACCAAGCATGCGGAGGTGATAAATGCCTCTTCTGCGACCAGCCGATGGCGAAGAAACGTCTGGCCGCATTGGAGGCGCATTTCAGCACGGAATTCGAGGACTTGCAGCGCAGGTTGAGCGAGCAGATCGGCGTAATCCAAGCCGCCATCAGAACGAGTACAGACCTGGTGCTTCCGACGGCTGCTGAACTCTACGATGAGTTGTCGTCCGAAGTCGATGCTGCCGCCGCCGCGCTTCGTGGTGAACGCGACGCGGCCAAGCGGGTACTCAATGCCTTGGTCAAGGCGCTCGAAGACAAGAAGCCACGGGCGTTCGAGCAGGTCAAGCTGGACGTGGTCGTGCCGACACTCAACGCAGGGGTTGTCGATGCGTTCAATCAGGTTCTCCTCAAACACAACACGATTTGCGACGAGTTCCAGACCCGCATCGATGCCGCCATGAAGCAACTGGAGGCCGATTCTGTTGCATCCAATCTCGACGAGTTCATAAAGCTGGGTGACGCACTCAAGACGGCAGACGATGCTGTCACAAACACGGTCAAGGAACTGAGGCGGCTTGACGACGAGATTGCCCGGCTGGAACGAGCGATTGTCGAGCATCGCCAGCCTGCCGAAGAACTGAACACCGATTTGCGCAACTACCTCGGCCACAGTGAACTGCGGCTGGAGATCAAAGCGATCGGGTACACAATCATGCGGCACGATGCGCCGGCGGTGTCGCTAAGCGAAGGCGAGATGACGGCCATCGCGTTGCTCTACTTCCTGAAGTCCCTGCAAGATCGACGGTTCGACCTGACGAAGGGCGCGGTCGTCCTCGATGATCCAGTGTCGAGCCTCGACGCCAATGCCCTCTATTCCGCCTTTGGCTTCATCCGGGAGCGGACCCAGGCAGCGGCCCAACTTATCATCCTGACACATAACTTCGCGTTCTTCCGCCAGGTGCGAAACTGGTTCCACCACCTGAAGGGCCAGAACAAGAAGGACGTCGCGTTGCGGCCCGCGCGTTTCTACATGTTGGATTGCACCTACCTGCAGGACCGCAGGTGTGCGGGCATCAAGTTGCTGGACCGCCTGCTTGAGCATTACGAGTCGGAATACCACTACTTATTTGCGCACATCTACCGTACGGCAATGGGAGCACCGCAGCCCAACCTGGAACAGAATTACGTGCTGCCGAACCTGGCCCGGCGGCTGCTTGAAGCGTTCCTTGCTTTCCGGCACCCGAATCTGTCCGGTGAACTGTGGCAGAAGATGCAGTTGGTGAAGGTTGACGAAGCGAAGAAGATTCGCGTCATCCGATTTCTTCACACGCATTCGCACAATGACGCTTTTGGGGAACCAGAGCACGACTTGTCACTAATGAGCGAAGCACACGCGATCCTGAAGGACATGTTGGCATTGATGCAGTCAGAGGACGGGAATCACTTCTCTGCGATGGTGCAAGCGATTCCAGTGTCTGACGGGGACGGTGACCAAGATGGAGATGCTCCGGCGTAGTCACGTCTGGTGCCGTTCGCGTTGCGCTCGGGGCCTGATCGCGTTTTGGCCGTTAACCAACGGGGGGTTGTTAAACCGAGAGCGCGAGAGTTTGAGAGGCGATTTGGGGGGCACCAAGCGCAACCCTATGGGTTACGCTCGCACCCCGAACGTCACGCCTACGAACCGAGAGCGCGGGCGGCGACGGGGGGATCGTCGTAAGCCTTGGCGGATCGTGGGTTAGGGCGACAGCGGCGCGGGGGCCGGACGGGGCGGGGGTGTAAACAAAAACAGGCCTTCTCTTTCGAGAAAGCCCGTCAAGCTCCCCGAACGCAACCCTTATCGAACAACTAGCGCGCGGGGTCGAGCCTGATCGGTTTGGCGATTTTGGTCAGAAAAGAGTGCGAATTGGGGTTGGCCAAAAACGCTAAGATATTGCAGTTACGGTAGATGTGGAAATCGACTGGTTACGAAACCAAAAACCCACCAGTTAACAGATCCGCAAGCGCATGGGTCATGGCAATCCACGACTGCCCGATCGTCCGCGTCACACTTCAACTCCCGCGCGCCGCCTGACGCGCGAGAGATAGCACAAAACCCTATTGGATTTTTCAAAGATTTGGCGCGATCGTTGCGCGTGGCATGTCCAATCACCTCCGATTTCCAGTTGGGCCACTACACCGCCCCTGACTTTCAGGTCAAGATTAATTTTGAAATTCTCCAGTCCCTGGCGCGTCTTGATCCATGTACGGAGCAAAGCCTGTGGAAAGGAACGGCGCATGGAACCTGACCCAAACCGCGAATGCATCGAACGGCAGTTGTTGGATCGGGACGTGACGGAAGCATCGCTGGACCACGACCCGCCATTGGCGGAACAGGTAAGGCGTGATCCTGCGTTGATGGAAACACTGCAAGCATTCGATGTCCTTCGAGCCGCCATGCAGTTGCCAGATGAAATCTTAATCGAGGAACCTCCAGGAGGATGGCCGGCGATGGAACGTCGCATGCTGGCGGTGATTCGATCTGGTTCCTTATGCCGAACAGATTCCCCACACCATCTCTGACGAACATGATTCATGGGAGACCTGCGGTTTTTCATTGACTTGGACGTCATGGGGCGGGAATATCCTGAATCATTTGTTTCAACTCCTCGGTGAGAACCTGTTCGAGTTCTGCCGGTATTCGGCTCCGGTTCTGTCCGCACCGTGAACGTAAAGCCCCGCCGTACCGATGAACATGGCCGCGAGAGCCGTCGCTCCAATCCATCCTTTGAAACATTTACGCATGTCCATTCTCCTGCATCTTGCACATATCAAACCGTCAGATCGCGCCGCAGTTTCATCTGGGCGCGATGCGCAATGGATAAGACGGTGCCCAAAGGCATGGCAAGCCGCCTGGCAATCTGCGGGCTACTCAAGTCCTCCTGATATCGTAGATAAAGAACACGGCGTTCCATCTCATTCAATTGGAAGAGCGCATCGTCAAGACTCTGGAGCAGTTCTTCCCGAATCAATATGTCCAGGGGCGTGCGGCGCGATTCAATGACATTCCAGCCCAATCGCCAGGGCCGGCCCATCGCCTCCCAACGGTCATCGCTGGTATCAATGGTGATCGGATCACGGGTGCGCCGCCGTATGGCGTCGTGGTAGATGTTGGTGGCTACCCGCAAAACCCACGCCATCAAACAACCTTGCTCCTGATATCCCGAACGCCGCTCCCAACATCGCACCATCACCCTCTGCGTAAGTTCCGCCGCCAATTCCTTATCGCAGCCCATCGCGCAAAGATACGCCATGACGCGCGGTTGGGATTCAACCACTTGCATCATCCACTCATCAACGACATTACAGACCACTCGATGACTCCGGAATGATTTCGGCAGGATCGCCCATTTCCGTCACGCGCCCGTCGGCGACTCGTGCGGATGCGGGGGAAGAACGACGCCACGGCATCACGATCATCAACGCCACCAACAACAGCCCGCCATCGCGCAACAAGCTCCAGATCGTCAGCGGCGATGCCCCGGCGTCCACGCTGAAACAACCACAGGCGATATTCAGCCCCCGGAAGTAAGCGCTGGTTTCGGCGGTGACAAAGACCATCAGCAAGATGATCGCCAGCGTTGCCGCCGGAAGATGCCACCGTCGCAACAACAAAGCGCCGGCCAGCACCAGTTCCAACCACGGCAGGATGATCGCCACGGGATTGATCCACGCATCGGACAACAATTGATAGTGGTAAATCACCCGTGCGAAATCATGCGGCGCGGCGATCTTCGGCACCGCCGCCAGGACCAACACTGCGGCGATAATCAGACGCGGAACCCACCCCAACATTCTGCTATGGGGGCCGTTTCTTTCAGCAGTGTGAGTCGAATACTTTCGGGGGCGGGAATGCTTCCGGGGCTTCGGGGAGTTCCGGGGGTTACTGGCCGGTTTCAATGGGATACCCTCCCTTCTTCCACTCGGAATAGCCGCCTGCAAACAAGCTGACCTGTTGGAGTCCCTGCGCTTTGAGGAATTTCGCCAAATGCAGGGATTCGTCGCAGGCCCGGCCCGAACAATACACCAGCACCGGCTGATCGGCATGAAGCACCGGAAGATAGAGATCAGCTTTTGCTTCGATATCCGATGCCGGCCAGGACAATGCCCCCGGAAGGTGCCCCGCTTCATAGTCCACCGCGGACCTGGCATCAAATACGATGTAGGAATTCACATCCACAATCTGGCGGACTTGGGCGGCATCAACCGTAACGAGGCCGGACTTTTCGGCCTGGCTGTCAACGCTTCTGGACCACGCTTCCTGCCAATCGATACCGACCGGCGATAACAGATTGGCGACGGCCGCCAAAGCAAAGGCAACGGACAGGAGCATCGCCATATGGGACACAATGCCCCAACGGCGGCCGGCCGGTTTTGCCACTGATTGAGTCCCGGAGAACATCACTTGGCGATGACCTCAATGGGAAGTTCGATACGCGACAGGGAAGGAATGTCCGTGGCAATGGTGATCATCTGACCATTCAAACCTGTATTGGGATGAATATCAGAGAGTCGAATCCGATATCCGCTCTTGCCCAACGGCGTGATTTCCGCCTTGATGCCCGAATCCTTGGGTACTTCAACCGATTCGACTTTGAACGTATCGACCGAGCCGGGCGACATCAGGATATAGCGCACAAGGGGTTCGTCAGATTTGACAGGAAGAACAACTCGTTCCGGCGTCACAGCCACCTCGCCTATGACCTGGGCGGTTACGGGAATCGTCAACTGGGGGTAGCGTGTGCTGTCCGTCTGGATCGTCACCACATCGCGTAAAACCCCCTTCGTCAGCGGCGGCACCAATTTGATGCGGAACTGATAGAACATGCCCCCCTTCACCGTTTCATGCTTCACCTGAACGTGAGAATTGTTGTTGGTGACTTTCAGGATGTTGAAAGCCGCCTGTTCCTCCACAATCAAATCCACAGTTCGTTCGGCGTCGCTGTTCATCGTAACGGACTGGAAATGAATGCTCTGGGGTTCCAGAGTGAGCGACGTGGTGGCTTCGCCATCCAGCCACAATGTGAAGCGCGGTTCTTTCGGATCGTTCGATTCAATCGCGATGCTCTTGTGTATCTTGCCCTTTTGTCCCGTGAGCGAAAGCGTGGCGGTCAGAAAGGCCTCGTCGCCGGGATTGAGATGGTCTTTCGTCAGATTGGCGACCGTGCAGCCGCAGGCCGGCTGAACCTTGCTGATGACCAGCGGCGCATTGCCCGTATTGGCAATCACAAACGTATGTTGAACCGATTCGGAATTATCCCTCGCTCCGAAGTCATATGTTGCCTCCTTGCAGACAAGCGCAGCGGCCGGACTTTTTTCGGCTTCTTCGGCGCGTACTCCACGCGGCGACAACCACACTACCGTCAGCGTTGCAACGACCATAAACAATTGAAGGACAGAACGAAATCGCATTAGAAGTATCTCCTGTTATTGACCGCCGCCGCTACCGGGACCAACCCCATTCCCTGACGCCAGGAGGAAAGCGGGAACCCGATAGAAAGCGATCTTGGCGTTATCAGTGGTTGGAACCTGCGGTTCGAGGGGCGTGAGGTTCAAACGAAAGTTCTTGAGGCCGCAGCCGGCGCGGATGGAATAGGAAATCTTGTACGCCAGAATATCACTCATGCCCTGTTGCCAAAGTTGCACATGGACATCCGTATCGCCCGGAATCACCAGATGCCGATCAAACGGAATAATCTTGCCGGCCCCTTCAGCCGCATTCGCGGTCGGGGGAGCGGGAGGCGTGGATGAAGCGGCGGTGGATGAATTGGGTGTCGGATTGGCTGGCAACTGGCTCAGCAGCGTCCAAGCCGCGCCCGCAAAATCGGACTTGGGATAACGCTGGACAAGCTGTTCGGCGACCTTTCGTGAATCGGCTAGGTGATCGGTGTTTGCAGCCGCGACGGCCCAACCCAAAAGTGCCCTGGCCGCGTAATCGGTGTTGGCATAACGCTTCGCCACGGATTCATACAGCTTGGCGGCATCCTCGTAATACTTGCCATGCTGTCCGGCCAAGAGGTTGGCCTTAATCGTCAAGGCTAGGGGATCAACACTGGTACGCGCGAACACACGGTCCGCCTGTGTGAGTTCCTCAATGGCATCACTGTCTGTGCCAGTGATAAACGTCAGGCAGGCCAGACCCAATTTTGCGCCGGCATATGTGTTGCGTTCCTGTGCGTTCTTAGCCGTCGCCCCATCCACATGCTGAAATATTTCCCTCACTTGTTCGTATTCACCGGCGACCAGAAGGTAATATCCCAGCCGAAGACGCCTGCCTTCCACCGATTGGAAACTCCGCCAGATATCAGGCGGCACAAAGAACGCCCCGTCCTTTGAATCACCCAGCAGCCGATCCGGCATGTCGTCGTAATTCACAATCCGCCCGGCTTGGCTGCCGTTCAACGCCAGCAGTTGCTGAATCGTTGTCACAGCGTCATCATGGCGGCCTGTTTCGTTCAGACCGAACGCATACAGCAACATGGCCTCCAGCTTCAACCGGGGCAGATACCAACTGGTGGTCAGTCGGTTGACGACCGTTTCGGGAATCACCAATTGCCTGTGGAAATTGCCCAGCCGATCCGTGGCCATCATCTTTTCCGGGGGCGGAAATTCCTTCAACGCCGCCTCAAAAGTTGACATGTCGATTTTGTCACCGTGCTGTTGAACCGCATCAATCCAGTTGATGGCCTGCGTGATCACGTCCAGTCCCTGACGGAATTCCGCCTCCGACTGCGCCTCGGCCAGAAGCAAACGCCCCAGATCGTACAACGCCTCTCCCCGATACAGGCCGTATTGTTGGCTGGCGATGAAGGCGCGATATGCGGATACCGCCTCCGCCTTTCGGCCGAGTTTGACCAGACATTGACCGGTGTAGCACTGGGCCGCGTCGATGAGAATGGGACAACTGATCAGCTTGTAATACTTGATCGCGCCCTCGTAATCACGCCGGGCCTGGGCACAACGGGCCTGGACATAGTAACCGTAGTCCTTCCCATATCGTTGTGTGATTCTGGCGTTCTTCGCTTCACGCGCCAGCGATTCCACATCCGCCAGCAGTTTCCGTAACTCCGCGTCGTAGCGCAATTCATCGGTCATTTTGCGAACCGTCGAACTGATTTGCTTACACAGTTCCAGGCAAGCATCGTACTGCTGCCGCTTCAATTCGATTTGTGCCCGCTCATATTTCACCAGCACGCCGATTTTCTTGTTGGGATCGGCTTTGATCTGCTGCAATTCCTCATCGGCGGATTTGAGATTCCCCAAAGCGATGTAGCAACGGGCCGCTTCCAAACGCACCCCATCCAATTCTCTTTCCCCCTTGCCCAAAGCGCCGAGGGTTTTCATCCCATCGTTGGGTCGGCCGGCCAATCGCTGTACCCGTATCAGATTCTCCGCATACTCGCCCCTCTGCATCGGACTGGTATTCCGGTCATTCAGCAAACGGACCAGCAACGCTTCCACCCTGGCGTATTCCTTCGCCTCGATCCATTTCTGATAGGTTTCGGTTGCCTTGTCCGCAGCGCGAACCGGCATGGTCAAACCCATTGCCAACAGTAGAACCACCACTAAGGGTCGAAGATATTTCATACCGGTATCCCCTCAATCCGCAGTGAAGCGGCTTGGATTACGGAGTCGTTGCATTCGTCTTGGCGTCCGGTCCCACTTTTTCAACGAGTTTTCCCGTCACGTCGTAAACGTATTGCGTTTCTCCCTGTCCCTCGACCGTTTTGGAAATCAACTCCCCGATGTGGTTGTACCGCTCTGTCACCGGCGGCTGGCCCTGCGCCAACACCCGGCACAAACGCACCGCGCCCGAGGGATGATACAGGTATTCAATCACCTGCTTCATGGGATCGCGCATCTCGCGTAACCGGCCCAAGCCGTCATATGCGAATTGAACGCGGATACCGTCGGCGCGGATGTGCGCCAGCATCCATCCCTTCGGGTTGTATTCAAACCGTTCAGTCCGACCGTCGTTGCACGAGATGGTCTTGAGATGGCCGAAGATGTCATACTCATACCGCGTCCACACCCCCGCCCCCGGAAGCCCCGGAAGTGGAACGGGCGCGGGGGTATCCGAAGATGAATCCGCCTCCCGAACTTCCGGGGGCGGGGAAGCGGTCTGCATCCGGGCCTCTTCCACAAGCTGCCCGTATCGGTCGAACGTCCATTGCGTCATATGCCCATTCGGGGCTTCCATCCGGCCCAATCGTCCCCACTTGTCAAACTCATAATGCCATGCTTTGCCGTTGATGATCGCCTGATTGCAGTAGCCCCGGTCGTCATATGCGTAGGTTATGACCCGGCCATATGCATTCATATGGCGAATCAGCCGACTCTGCTCATCGTATTCCCATAATTGTTCGCGGCCGTCCGGCTCGGTCTGCCGTGTTCGCTCGCCGTAGATGTTGTACGCCGTCTGTGTGATCTTCCCGTTGGCATCGACCTGGCGGAGGGGGCGTCCCAGCGAGTCGTATTCCAGCAGGCGGGTTTTTCCCGCCGCGTCCACAGCTACCTTCGGCTGGCCCGTATTGTCCAACTCGTAGTTGACTTCACGCTTTTCGCTGCCCCTGGCTTCCGCCACCACGCTCCACAGACTGCCCGCATGTTTGCGGCGTTCCATGCTCGTCAGCGGGGCCGTCTCCGGCGTGTCCTCCGCCGTGCCCCAGCGCGTCTCAAACTGCCACTCACCCCGCTTGTCCGAAATGTGACGCTGAAAATAAAACGAGCCGTCCACCTCATTACGGATGGTCGTCTCATACACCGCCACGTCGGCGTCGTGAAGTTTGGTTTCGTATTCCTTGCACGACACATCGACCGGCGTGCCGAAGCTGTTGACGTATCGCTTGATCTTGCGATCCGCCCCGTATTCATATTGGAACGTCTTGAGCGGCCGGCCCAGACCGCCGTCCGCCTGTTGACGATAAATCGTTATCTTCTTCACCAGTCCGCCGCTGTCGCGGTCGATGAGGGTGGTTTCACCCCAGGGCGTTTCGATTCGCTTGGGCAGCGTACCATCGTAAATGATGTTGACCTTTTCTCCGTTGGGGAAACGCAGGGCGGTGATCTGGTCGTTGGTGTATTCCAAATCGGTGAACTGGCCGGGGTGTTTCAACCAGCCGATCTTCGCCAGACGCCAGCGCACGCCGCCGTCCAGCGACTCGAAGTACCACCGCTCCCTGTCCAGATAGCCCACGACCAGATACTCGCCTTCCTGGCTCAGCGTGTAACCCAGCAGATTGGTCGAACGCATCTGCCTGCCGTCCGGCTGATAGAACGCCCCGAACCCGACACGGACGACATCGATGTAGGCACTGGCTTCGTTATCCTTGCCCTGGAATCCCCGTGGAAACACCGCATAGAAATCCGCCGGCTTCCAGTTCTCCTCAAACCCCACGCTGATACGCAAGAGTTGATGCGCCCAATGTTCAGGGGAACGATCAAGATTGACGGAGTGAAGGACTTTATTTTGTTCCGCAATACGCAGGCGTTCTGCCGCTACCGGATCACCGAAATGCGGCTCCACCCTTGGAATTTGCGCCACAGAGCGTTCAAACGGCAAAGTATTCATCGGCATCTGAGCGACAGCGATGGTCGCAACAACCAGAACGGTGATGCCAAGTAGGCCTTGGACCAATCCATCCTTTTGTAATGTGTCAAAAACACGACTCATATTAGTTGTTCACACCTATGAAAAACACTCTGCTTATACTCGCGTCAACCGGCTTATCACCAAGATATGACCAGATCACCTATTTTTTGTAGAGGGCTCACTCGTTCGCGCAGGAGTGGCTTCGGACTCATTATTCGCTTCGTTACCTGTTGTCAATTCCGCGATCTCAAGAACCAATGTAAAATTTCGTTTGGCGATTACAACATCGCGATGTATATTTGCATGCGTTATCCATCCAGTTTCAGAACTGAATTCTACGATGCCAACATACGGAGGAATTGAGGGTTGCATTGGGCTGCTAGATTGAACTGGAGGAATTAATTCAAGGGCAATCGTGTTCCCTTTTCCGTTTGCCAGTCTTCCACGATCGAATGACATTCTGTTAGAAGGCGAGGTTACTTCAACAAGTGATTGCTCGTTATTTTTTGACTCCAAGTGAAGCATGAGAGACCCTAGAATCCAATGAAGAAATGCCTGTTGATCAGGAGTAATAGCCATTGGTTGCTGTGTTTTTGGATTTAAATAAATCAAAGAACCAGACTGAATTTTAACAAGAACTGGTTCCATCTTGAATTCTTGTTTAGGGCTTTCTTTTCGCTGAGTTATGATTTGTATCGCTTCGACCAGCAACATGACATGATCTTGGTCGGTTTTTGCATCGGACTCTGTTCGTGCTGATGCCGCAATCTGGAAGGAAATTGTAATCGTCCCTTGAGCACTACCATCTTCAATACTTGTTGCTACTAATCGATACCTTTTGGGAAGAGCGTTGATTGACGGCTGATTTTTTAACCGAATGAAATCAGTGAATTTATCTCCAGTCGAAGTAGTTCCTACCGTTGTAATGCATAACCCTAAGACAACAACAATAACCACACTCAAGAATTTCACAAACATAAAACACCTCTCATGTTATTTTAAAAGTTGATATCCTGTGGTGATAATAGTAAAACCGCTCTCGGCTCCCACGCAGTCCGAAAATGCTGCTAACGGCGCAGCTCCCCCTCGGTCACAATTCAGCGATATTTTGTCAATTACCGTGACGACGGTGGCTCCCGTATTATATTCTGTCGCATTGTTCTCCCATAGCAAGCTTCCCTTGGAATCAACCAAATTCCAAGGTACGATACCACCAATGGGAGCATGCATCTGAACCGCCCGGTTCGTCACGCCATCACCAGCAACCAAACCGGAGACACTTAATTCATCAATAAATTCCGAACTAATATCTGCCCCCCCTACTCCACCAATAGCAAATACACCACTGCCCGAAAGCAATCCGGGATTCGTATTCACCGTAATTGACGTTTGGCATTTTACCTTCCCACCATATGCATCGGCGGGCGTAGTAACAATTTTTCCCTGCCACGTTACCGTTTGATCAACTGCGAAGTCTTCGGGCCCCTCCCAAGCCGTTTGACCAATGGCAACAGCAGAGTCAAAAGTTTGAGGCGCGGTGGTTGTTGCCCGAGATTCCCGATATGTGATACTAGGTGTGCGCGGAGTGATTGGACCATGACTTATCGCAATGGATTCAAGATTGATTTTAAAAACAATACCATCATTGTCTTCAATCGTTGCACCGTTAGCGCAGCTATGTGTAATCTTCACTTGATATGAACCAAGGCTATCATCGCCTGCCATAGCGGATATTTCAAATTCCTCTCCGTTTGTGACAGTGCTCTTGGATGTGGAGACGTTAGGAGAAGTAGTAATGTTCGCCGTGGTGCCAACCGGTAGTACCATTGCTTTCCACTTTGTCTTTTTATATTGAACTTGGGCATTCGTACATATTTTCTTGCCGATATCCGGAGTATTGTTGCTCGGCATAAATTCCAAACCCACCTTGACCACAGTAATTTCTACATGTGGAGTTTCGGCATCACTTTCGGAGCCGCACTCGCCAGCGTCGGAAATCCTTGCCCAAATTGTCGCGGTGCCTGGAGTATTGCCCGCAGTAAATTCGCCCGTTGCGGAATTGATCGATCCAACCCCGGAACTGGAGTATGTTATCGGAAAGCCGTTCGTATTGATGGGACGAAGTTCCGGCCCGCCAACATCCACACAAGTAGATGGACCATCGCATCCACCTGTCGCCGGATTGCAAGTGGGCGTACATCTCTGTTTCTGAAACCGATCGGCGTCGGAGATGCCTTCCACATGGAACTGCTGAGTCGTTCCAACGGGCATACACCAAGCCGTTCCGACAATGAAGCCTGGATCAATTGCCGTACCAGCATCAACGCACACCCATGTATCGAATGCGAGTGGAGAACAATCGACTCCCACACATGGCGATTGAGTGACGCACGGTTCGGGACCGCTGCCGGGACAGTCGGGATCACTAACGATTTCTGCTTGAAGCATGATGCCGGTCGCACCGATGACGACCAGCAGAGCCGCCCATAACCAAGATTTTCCGGAAGAACGAGACATGATGCGTTTCTCCTATTTGAGGGTGATTCCGAACAGTGTTGACGATTGATCCCCGTGCGACGTTACACGAGGCGTTTGGGTCCAGAACGGTTGCCACAGCAGCGGCGAGCGATAAAATGCCGCCTGCTGGGTTTGCTGAGCCAATATCCGCGGTTCAATGTCCATCTTGTGATCCCGGCCCCGCCCCCGCTCCCGAAACACCGGGAAAGAACGGCGAGACCCCGAAACTTTGACAGCGTCAAGTTACAGCGCCCCCCCCCTGTGAATCAAGTGAAAATCGGGAATAAACATTGGGGTCGTTGATTGACTGGTTGACTGTTCGCGCACACCCGCATATGCCGCTCTTCCCGCATGATGGTAACAAAACAGCGATGCATTGATTTCCGAGTTTTTCAGCAGTACGCGATATCATGTGAATTTCTCTTATCTAAATGAGGCCCCTGACAAATACGACGATTGATCCCCGTGCGATGTTGCGCGAGGCGTTTGGGTCCAGAACGGTTGCCACAGCGGCGGCGAGCGATAGAACACCGCCTGCTGCGTTTGCTGAGTCAATGTCCGCGGCTCAATGACCATCCGGTTCACCCGCCAGGATTCCACACGCGACTGCGGCAGGTCCGCCCGAACCGTCACCCGAAAAATCATCACCCCCGCCCCCGGAAGTAACCCCGACCCCGACCCCGACCCCGGAAGTTGGTGCAATGCGGATGGTGTATTCCAACCCGACATCGGAAGGGAAACTTCAATCGTGCGGATGCTTTCACGGGTCTTGGCCGAGGAACGGTTGGCGGTGCCCGTTACCCGACCGCCGGACGCCAGTGAGGCCATCGCGGCGGCGGCGGAAGCGTATTCCGAGCGGGGGTGGTGCTTGGCCACATAATCGGTTGCGGAAACCACCTGATCGAAGTCTTTATGCTCCGCCGCCGCGATGGCCAGGCAGAGCATCGCATGAGCCGCGAGAGCAGAATTGGGATCACGATCCGCCAGTGTGTGATAGAGGCGGACGGCCTGGGCATAGCCCTTGGGTTCGCCGCAGAGGAGGTTGGCCAGGGTAAGTTGGCCGATGTCGCTGATCCTGCTTTGGCGGAACAGCGAGGTGAATCGGTCCAGCTTGGCAACGGCCTGATCGGTTTGGCCGAGTTGCCAGAGGCACAACGCCTGGCCGAGGTGGACGACGGCCCAGATTTCGCCGGTGTCGCCACGGGCCTGTATCTGTTGATCCAGACGCTGAAAGACGCGCAACGCCTCGGCCCTCGCCCCCGGAAGTGACCCCGGCCCCGGAAGCTGGAACGGGAGTTCCGGGCACGTGGGCGAAATCGTCAGGAAGAGGGCGAACCGAATCGCCGGGCCATCGTTTTCCGGCAGGTCTTGCCAGACGGCTGGCGGAATGACAAACGAACCCGAAGCACCTTCGGCACGGAGCCGAATCATCGTCGGCTGATCGCAGGGAACATAATGGCTTTGTGCGGCGAGGGCTTCCAGTGCGTCGGCGGCATCGGTCAGTTGCTGGGCGTCGTGCAGTTGGCTGGCGACATAGACGCGAAGGAGAAGGATTTTTGCCTTGAGTTGGGGAATATACCAGTCGGTGGACACTGGATTGACGAGCGTACCGGCACAAGCGAGGGCGGGATCGTACTTACCCGGGCCGTTTTGTTGGCGAAGGGCATCGAAAGTCGCGGGATCGAGATCGAATGCCCGTGCGTCGTCGAAGTTTTGCCGGCAGAAGTGAAGAGCCGCTTCCAATTGTGCGGCGATCTGTCGAAAATCGTTTTGCGATTTGGCGTTCCAGCAGTGCAGATACGCCAAGCCATACAGGGCCTCGCCACGATAGAGATTGGGCTTGGCATCGACGACCGCCTGGAGTTGTTCGGCGGCCTGATCGGGCTTACCGACCGCGATGAGACTGACGGCGGCGGCACAACGGGCGGCTTGGACCAACGGCGGCTGGTCAATCTCGGCGAATGCTTTGATGGCCGCTGAATGATTGCCTTGCTGTTGGAGTTGTCTGGCCTGAACAAAACGATCATAGCCGGGCAGGGGTTCAGCGGCGTCTGCCGCAACAGCACCTGCCAGCAGCGTTCCCAGCGAAACGAGCAGCATGAGGGCGGGCGCACCGGATCGGCGGAGGATTGATGGCGCGAGGTGGTCGGCGAAATAACCGAGTGAGGTTCTTGTCATGGCTTTACCCCCGCTTTGCGAGGTGAAGTCGCAGACCTTGCCGAATTCGCAGACGGCTGGAGCGTTTCAATGTGGGGCTGGCCCTGCTCATCGTAGGTATAGACGGCCGCGGTGCCATCGGGATAGGTGATGCGATCCAGCCGGCCCTGTGCATCGTAAGCGTACAGGGTGCGCCCCACGCCCGGCACATCCTCCGCGATACGCTGGCCGAGGAGGTTGAATTCCTGGGTGACTTTCCTTCCACGCGCCGGGGCGAACGAGTGGGAGGCAATCAAGTCGCCGGGCTGATAGGTGTAGAGGTCGAGTTGTTTATCACGTCCGGTACGACGAATCAGTCGCCCAAGCCGATCATAGGCGTGTTGGATGGTTGTGCCGTCTGAGAACCGGCATTGCGTGAGCAGGCCGCGTGCATCGTAAACCAATTGCTGTGAGACACCATCGCTTGATTCGGCGCGAAGCAATGCACCGCTGGGGGCGTATTCACAGGTAAGCACGGGGTGTTCAACGGCATCCTGATCCCGGGTGGCGGGAGTGGTATCCGTGACGGCTGCGATTTGTCCGAATCGGTCATAACGCCAATGTCGAATGCCACCATCGGGCCGCGTGTACTCGATCAGATGGCCCCACGTATCCCAACGAAAATCATGGCGGGCATCACCGATCTGAATCGCGTCAAGATTGTCGGTATCGCCGTAGAAGTACTGGACGGTTTGGCTTTTCTGACCGTCCATGATTTGGCGTCGAAGGATTCGTCCATTCCCATCACGGGCACCCGTGTTCGCGGACTTCCCCGAATTCGTCGAAGCGGTCAGAACAAGGGCTGTGGGAGTCGTATTGGGTTTGGAAGCTGCCGAGTTGGTCGAGGTACAGCCCACATAGTCCAGGCGTTCGCCAACAACTTGCACTGTTCCAAATACCGTTTGTTGGTACGTTTGCAAAGATCGGGCAGATGCCAGTGATTGTTGGCGGACGAGTGGGCGGGGATCGGCACCTGTTTCGCCGATGCTGACACGACCCACGATGTCCGCATCGTTATTCAATTGTGCCTGACGCGATGAACCCGTCACGCGTTCGACTTGCTCCGCGATGCCACGGCCTTTTTGCCATCGCCACTGCCAGCACCAATCATCCAGTTGCCGTTTGGCCCGTACTTCGGCCCAGACATCCCCCGAAAACGGATTGTTGAGTTGGGAGACATATTCCACCGCAAAAGTCTGGTTTCGTGCGTTGGTGAACGAAGTCAATCGCCCAGAAGGATCGTGTTCGTAGCGGTATTCAAACAGACTGCCCACCGGGGTCCGCACGGCCTCCGAGCGATAACAGGCCACTCGGGTAATGTAACCGGCATCGTTGCGCGATAGGTCGATGGTCAGTTGGCCAAAAGGTAATTGAATCTCGGCGCAGCGATCATCGCGATAGGTGAACTGGACACGTTCGCCGTTGGGCAATTCGATGGCCTGAAGTTGATTCGCGTCATCGTAAACAAGTTTGGCGCGGTCACGCGGAAACTGACGCATCCCCATCTCTTCCAAACGCCAAGATCCGAGAGACGACTGGTAGGCAAAGGTCCATTGCCGCATCGGTCCCGAAATGACCAAACGATCATTTTCGGCCGAGAGCGAATAGCTTGCATCGTTCTCTGCCTGGATGTTGTGAATTGCGGGCGTGTTGTTGTGAACCGGGAACACCAAACAACGATTCAGCAGCCAAAACCGAATAGTCGCTTGGGAAGACTGGCTGGAATATGAAGGCAACACTTGCAGACGCACATTGAAAGCCGGTTCCCACGGTTCAAGGCGACCTATCACAAGGGTCAGCAATTCGCCGAGCCAGTGACGCGGCGTCTGGTCCAATTCGATGCGATGCACCGCACAACAAGGCAACTCGCAGGTAAGCATCTCGGACGTACCGGAGAGACCCGGCCCAACGGAAGGAACGACAAAACTGGGATACCGCAGATGATCGGGAAAGAGCGATTTGATTTGTTCGATTTGCTCGCAAGTCTCTCGCTCCCACAAGTTGTGTCCTTGCGCGGCGGAATCATCCGCCGTCCTGACAATGGGATCACCTTGCCCGCCAGTCGCCGCAGCGACAGGAGCATGAACCACGACGACCACCCCGATGGTAGCAAGCAGTGGTATTGTGAACCCCAGATAGTGACGAACCCGGCCCACCAGAAACCCTCCGTAAAGTCGCGGCCCCAAAAAAGTACGCAGGAAGAATATACACACTTTGTGTTTGGTTTCAATAGCGATTTTGTCAGAAACGCGTTTCGATTGCGAGAGACGTGTAACTATCCAGACAAACGAGTCTTACGTCATCAGCGAAATGCTCTTCGCATTGAGCGGTGAAACCCCCAAGCATTAGGATCACTTGTTTTCAGCGGGAAACACGAACTTTAAGCATCAAGCGGTGAATCTAATTTTTTACCGACCAGTGTCACACCGTTGTCACTCTGTTGAAGAAATAACCCTCAAAAGCATACCGCCATGCAGGATGGCGATCTCCTCCTGGCTATTCGCACACCTTTGGGAATCGCACGCGAATCGCGCAGAAATACCCTACTGAATCGCACAGGCAGGTTGTAGAATAGCCCCATCTATCTGGCGGAGAAACCGATCATGGAAACGACTTCCCCCGCGTTTGAAGCTGAATGCCGCGTTCTGGTGGACAGGTTTTTCGCCGCCCATCCCGACAAACTCATGCAGACGCGGGCGCACAAAGCGATGCGGTTGCTCCGCGCCAGTGACAAACCGCTCAAGGGCAAGGTTGAGGGCTGGGCGGCGGGCGTGATCTATTTCGCCGCGACGGACGGTCGTATTCACTGCGGTGTGCCGGGACTGCTGAACCGTGACTTCGAGGCATTCACCGGTGTTTCGATGGAAACGGCCCGTGGCCGCGCCGTCAAGATCACGGATTTGATCGTGTTCTGATTTGGCGTATGGCACTTCGCAATAAAAAACCCCGCCGCTGACAGAACTGCCAGCGGCGAGGCTTCCGGGGGGCGATTGAATGTTGGCATTTTATCACAAACGCGTCTGCGCCCAAGCAAAATCTGCGGGCCGGCATTATGTATCTACATACAGTAGTGTCCGGTTAGAAGTCGAATAGGGGCAGTTGGTTACGATCCACACCCTCTGAAAGTTGCGTGTCGTGTTGCGAAAACAGCTCGAAAACAGGCACTTTTTCGCTCAGCGCCACGCTGAGTACCGCGAATATTTCGTTCAGTTCCCCCGACAGTTGATGGCGATGCTTCAGTCGCAGCAGCAACACAAAAACGATCACCGCCACCCACACCTGCGTCTGCACGGCGTTGGGCGAAGTGCCGAAGAACGCCTTGATGTGCAGGTGCTGCTTGATCCATTTGAAGAACAATTCGATGCGCCAGCGTTTGTGATACAGCAGCGCGATGGTCAGTGCGTCGAGCGTCAGATGATTGGTCAGGAATGTCAAACGCTTGCCGGTGTCGGGATCGACGTAACGGATCAGGCGCAGCGTATCGGGATAGAGCCGGCGCGACTTGGGGCCGCGCAGGCGGATCAGCCGGTCGCGGATCACCGGGCCGTTGGGTTCGACGGTTCGACGTTGGAGGACGCCGAAGTCCATGTTGCGTTTGGCGCGTGTCACGAAGAACGCTCCGCCGGTGTGCAGGCGGTACAGCCGGGCGAAGTCGATGTAGCCCTTGTCCATCACATAGAACGCTCCGGGTTGCGGGATGATCTGGTCGAGCATCCACAGATCGTGCGTTTTGCCCGGGGAAATCCGCACAAACACCGGAATACCCGCGCCCACGTCGAAGACCGTGTGCGCCTTGATCGCCGCCTTGCGACGCCGGAACACCGCCCATGGAAACAGCTTCAGACACAGATCGATGGTCGTCGAGTCGATCGCATAAACACGCGCCCGCAGTCGTCGCAGGTCCGCGTCGATCGGCAGTTCCGCGCAGGCCGCGGCGATCATCGCCAACGCTGTATCCTGGAAGATGCGATAGTCGCGCTTCTCGTTGGCGTCGGCCAGTGTGCTGCGCGCCGGGGCGGCCCGAATGCCGCAATGATAACGGCGCGGCCCCATCGCCCGCAGACACAATACCGTCTCCCGCAAGCTGGTTCGGCCGGTCACCTGCGCGAAGATCATGCACAGCAACTGGTCCATGCACGACAGCAGCCGCACACGCCGCTGCCCGTCGTAACGACGCACCGCGTTGTCGAACGCCTTGCGGGGCAACAGTTCGACCAGTTGAGCGAAGACCGTGCGACCCTGATTCATGGGCGACTCCTTGCTGCCGGAAGGCCGCAAGGATGCCAGAAACCGTCTTTGAAATTGAAATCGTGTACCGGGTCATGCCGTCCTCAAACCATTACAATACAAGCTTCATGCTAACTTGCTGCCGTTCCTTAACCGGACACTACTGATCTACATACTCGAATCCGCCTGACACATTCCACCGAATGAGCAGTCGCGGGTAAGCGCCGACGCCTGACGGGATGTAGCCCCGATAGTTTTTCGCCACGGGCCAGCTTCCGGGAGCGTAGGCCGTCGTGCCCAGTTGGTTCGCCGTGACGAGGTCGTTGTCCGGCGAGATCGGAATGTCGCTCTG
>JBAYVY010000020.1:0-19764 GCA_041674345.1 Phycisphaeraceae bacterium
CCGCCCGGCGCGCGCGTTGAAAATCAGGTGTACGCCGCGATACCCCCGCCGCCGGCCCGCGACGAAAGTGCCCGCGAACGGTCGTCGCTCCAGCAAACCCTCCGCCTCCAGTTCGCACGCCAGTCGGTGGGCCGTCTGATAGCTCACGCCGAACTGCTCGGCGATCGCCCGGTTGGACATGAACCTGCTGCCCGGCCGGTGCAACCCGTCGTTCAGGCGGGCCGCCAGTTTTTGTTTCACCACCGCCACATGTTCGCTTCGCGGTCGAGGCATGACATTATCATATCAGTTTTTGATGAAATTGACACCTATCGCCGCGTGCCGCCGGTTTTTCGGGTACGATACCCGCATGACCCGCCGGCGGCTGAAAGATCGCGCGATCGTGATTGTCGGCGGAACCGCCGGGCTGGGCCTGTCCGCCGCCAGGGCCTGCCTCGCCGCCGGTGCCCGCGTCGTCGTATCGGGGCGCGACGCCGATGTCGCCCGACAAGCCGGCGAACAACTCGGTCCCTCCGCCGTCGCCGTCGTCCGCGACGCCGCCGATCCCGCATCCGCCCCCGCCCTCATCGAAACCTGCCTCGCCAACTTCCGGGGGTTCGACGCGATGTACCACGTCGCCGGCGGTTCCGGTCGCCGCCAGGGCGATGGCCCGCTCCACCAGATCACCGACGACGGCTGGCACGCCACGCTCCAACTCAACCTCACCAGTTGCTTCCATTCCGCCCGCGCCGCCTGTCGCACCATGCTCGAACGCAACACACCCGGCAGCATTCTGCTCATGGGCAGCGTACTGGGTTTCTCGCCATCGCCCCGCCACTTCGCCACCCACGCCTACGCCGCGACCAAAAGCGCCGTCATCGGTTTCGCCAAATCCTGCGCCGCCTATTACGCATCCGCCGGCATCCGCTTCAACGTCATCGCCCCCGCGCTGGTCGAAACGCCGATGTCGCAACGCGCCGCCGCCGATGCCGACATCCTGCGTTTCATCGCCGCCAAGCAACCGCTCGACGGCGGACGCATCGGCAGACCCGACGACCTCGACGGAGCCGTACTCTGGCTGCTGTCCGACGAATCCAAATGCGTCACCGGCCAAACCATCGTCGTGGACGGCGGATGGTCCGTCAGCGACACCACTTCGCCCGACTTGCCGCAAGGAACCCGGCCATGACCCACGCCCTCGGCATCGACATCGGCGGCACACACGTCAAGGCCGTGCGCCTCTCGCCCACCGGCGACATCCTCGAACAAACCCGCCTCGACACCGGCGACGAACAAAACGCCTGGCGCGACGCCACACGCCGATGGGTCGATGCCTGTCAACAACGCCACGGCCCCGCCGCCGCCATCGGCGTCAGTTGCCCCGGTATCGCCCGGCCCGACGGCTCCGGCATCTCCTGGATGATCGGACGCATGGAAGGCGTCGTGAATTTCAACTTCCAAAAACATTTCAATCACGCCCAACCCGTGCCCGTACTCAACGACGCGCTGGCCGCGCTGCTCGGCGAAGTCCGACAGGGCGCCGCCCGCGGCTTCAGCGATGTCGTGCTGCTCACCCTCGGCACCGGCGTCGGCGGAGCGATCTACACCGGCGGAAAACTCCTCAAGGGACACACCGGCCGCGCCGGACACCTCGGCCACATCACCGTCAATGCCGCCGGTCCCGCCGATATCTGCAACACCCCCGGCAGCATCGAATACTACTTCGGCAACTATTCCTTCGCCGAACGCTCCGCCGGCCGCTTCGATTCCACACAGGCATTGGTCGATGCGTATCGCGCCGGCGATCCGTCGGCACGCGAGCTTTGGCCGGCGTCCATCGAACGGCTCGCCGCCGCCGTCGCATCCATCATCAACGCCATCGACCCGCAACGCATCATCCTCGGCGGCGGCATCGCGCAATGCGGCGACGCCTTGTTCCTTCCCTTACGACAAGCCATGAATCGCATGGAATGGCGACCCACCGGCTCCGCCGTCCACATCGTCCCCGCCGCGCTCGGCGAATGGGCCGGCGCGATCGGTGCCGCTCACAACGGCCTCCAGGGAGGCCTCGCATGACCGGCCGCCAACGCATCATCGCCGCGCTCAAACATCAACCCGTCGATCGTGTTCCCATCGACCTCGGCGGCACGCGACAAAGCGGCATCTCCGTTTTCGCATATCATCACTTACTCGGCGAATTGAACATCCGCCGCACGCCGCGCGTCTTCGATCTGTATCAGTTGCTCGCCGAAATCGACGCCGATGTCGCCGATCGTTTTCAATCCGACACCGTGCCGCTCCACCGCCCCGCCGTCGCGTTCGGCATCGCAAACGACCGCTACAAACCCTTCACCCTCCGCGATATTCCCGTGCGGGTTCCCGCCGATTTCCACCCCATCGACGACGGCCGCGGCGGTTTGAAACTTCAACACGCCGGCCGCGACATCGCACAAATGCCCGCAACCAGCTTCTACTTCGACCGGCTCGAAAAATACCCCGGCGCGACGCACCCCGATCTCGTCGCCTGGCATCCGCCCCGCCTCGGTGACGCTGAATTACAACACTATGCCCGCGAAAGCCGCTGGCTGTTCGACGAAACCGACAAGGCCGTCATCGTCGCGCTCGGCCCGCCCTATGAACTTTTCAACGGCATCGGACAGGGCGGCTTTGAAGACTGGATGGTCACCTTCGCCACCGAAGATGATTACGTCGATCAACTTTATACATTGCTGATCGACCAGTGGCTCGAAAACCTTCATCGCCTCCACGCCGCCGTGGGCGACCGCGTACAGGTATTGCAAATCGCCGACGACTTCGGCGCACAATTCGCTCCGTTCCTTTCCACCGACATGTTCCGCCGCAAACTGCTGCCGCACTACAAGCGGGGCCTGGACTGGGTTCACGCCAACACCGACTGGTTCGTGCTGCTGCACAGCGACGGCGCGATCGCCCCGCTGCTCGACTCGATCATCGAAATGGGCGTCGATGCGATCAACCCCGTGCAGACCACCGCCGCCGGCATGGACCCCGTCTTACTATTTCAACAATTCCGGGGGCGCCTCACCTTCTGGGGCGGAAGCTGCGACAGCCAGGGCACACTCACCACCGGCTCGCCGAACGACATCGCCGATGAAACCCGCCGAAATCTTGACGCTTTCTCACCGACGACCGGCGGCTTCGTCTTCGCATCGGTTCACAACATTCAGGCCGACGTCCCGCCGCGAAACATCGCCGCGCTGTTCGACGCCGCCATCCATTACGCCCCGCGGGAACACATATGTCCGTGACACAGCAATATCTCGCCGCGTGTGAACGGCTGACGCAAATCGTCCGCCGGCAGCAACCGCAAATCGCGCAGGCCGCCGACTGGTTCGCCGATACCATCGCCGCCGGACGGATGGTCCATGTTTTCGCGTCGGGCCACAGCCGCATCATGGTCGAGGAAATGTGGCCCCGCTACGGCTCGTTTCCCGGCTTCAACCCCATCGTCGAATTGTCGCTCACCTTTCACAACCTCGTCGTCGGCGCCAACGGCCAGCGACAGGCGATGTTCCTCGAAAACGTGTCCGGCCTGGCCGAACGCATCCTCCGCAACTTCGACGTTTCCCCACGCGACAGCGCACTGGTCATCAGTTCCAGCGGCTGCAACGTCACCCCAATCGAAATGGCGGAACTGTTCCAACAGCGCGGCGTGAAAGTCGTCGCCATCGTCAGCCGGCAACACAGCGACGCCAGCGCGAGCAACGACCCGCGCGGCAAAAAACTCGCCGACTTCGCCGACCTCACACTCGACACCGGCGCGCCCGTCGGCGATGCGATGGTGAACATCGACGGACTCGACACGCCCGTCGCGCCCGGTTCAACCATCGGCGGATGTATGCTCGTCAACTGCATCAAGGCCGAGGTCGCGCAACGACTGACGCTCGCCGGCAAACCGCCGCGGGTACTCAGCGCCGGCGCGGTCGTCGGCAAACAACGAGCGAAAGAACTGTTTGAAGCCGCTTACGATGAACACGCGCATCGCCTGGCGCGGCTGTATCAAAACGTGGGGAACAAGCCATGAATCCCGCGCTGATTCATTCACGCATCGAGATGCTGGCCGACGTGGACGTGCTGGTCGTCGGGGCCGGCAGCGCCGGCTGCTGCGCCGCCATCGCCGCCGCGCAAGCCGGCACGCGCACACTGCTCATCGACCGATACGGATTCCCCGGCGGGGCCAGCACCGCCATCCTCGACACCTTCTATGGCTTCTTCACCCCCGGCCCGCAGCCCCGCAAAGTCGTCGGCGGAATCCCCGATCGCGTCGTCGATCGTCTGCACTCCCGCGACGCGATGTACCTTCGCTCCAACACCTACGGCGCTGGCACCGGCATCACCTACAACCCCGAAGTCCTCAAACACATCTGGGACCAACTGCTCGCCGACACAGGCGTGATCGTGCTGCTGCACACCCAACTCATCGACGCGGAACTCGATTCCACTTCCGGGGGAGGTCGCATCATCGGGGTCGTCGTCGCCATGCGACAGGGCCTGCGTCGCATCCGCGCCAAACGATTCATCGACGCCGGCGGCGACGCCGACCTGTGCCACTTCGCCGGCGTTCCCTGCGAAATAGCCGGCGAAATCAACCCCGCGCAAACGCTCACCACCACGTTCCGCATGGTCAACGTCGATCACGATGCCTTCAACGCCGCCGGCGGCAAAAAAATGCTCGCCGAAAAAATGGCGAACGCCGACCCCCAACAACATCCGCTGCCGCGACGCAAAGGCAGCTTTCATGCGATGTCGCTGCCCGGTTGCGCATCGACCGTCGCCGTGCGCGTCGCCGACACCGACCCCCTCGACAGCGGCGAACTGACCCGCGCCGAAATCATCGGCCGGGAACAGGCGTTCATCTTTGAACGCTTCGTCCGCGATGGTGTGCCGGGCTACGAGCAAGCGCGGCTCGGCGGGCTGTCCGTGCAGATCGGCGTGCGCGAATCCCGCCGCGTGTTCGGCGAATATCGCCTGACACGCGATGACTGTATGAACGTCCGCCGATTCGATGATGTCGTTCTGCTGTGCGGCGCGCCGATTGAAGATCACCGCCCCAACCGCGACGGCGAAGATGAAACCGAATGGGCCTACATTCCCGGCAACCAGGCGTATCACGTGCCCTACCGCGCACTGGTGGCCAAAGGGCGCGAAGAACTTTGGGTGGCGGGCCGATGCTTCAGCGCGACGCATGATGCGCACGCCAGTTGCCGCAGCATGGGCCAGACGATGAGCATGGGACAGGCGGCGGGACTGGCCGCGGCGATGTCGCTGCGACACCGGTGCGCCGCCGGCGAAGTACCCGTCGCCGAATTGCAGGCCCGATTGCGAGCGATGGGCGCGGTATTGGAAATGCCGGATAAAATCGCTGAAACCGCGGCGGACACATGGAGGGCCAACCGATGAACCCCTTCATTCGCACGGTTCTGGGCGACATCCCGCTCCAACAAATGGGCATCTGTTATGCCCATGAACATCTGATTATTGACGCGGGTTTCACGACGCATCAGACGCCGGACTTCCTGCTGGATGATGCGGCGAAATGCGCGGCGGAACTGCGAGAAGCGTATGCGGTCGGTGTGCGAACGATGGTCGATTCCATGCCGATGGCGTGCGGACGCAATGTGTTGAAACTCGAGGAAGTGTCACGACTCAGCGGCGTACAAATACTTTGCCCCACCGGCATCCACTTGTGCAAGTATTACCCGCCGGGCCACTGGTCATTGCGGGTGGATGCCGATACTTTGGCGAAGTTGTTCATCCGTGAAATCACCGAAGGCATCGACGCCAACGACGGCAACGGCCCGCAATGGCGCGCCACGCCGCATCGCGCCGGATTGATAAAAGTCGCCGGCGGATTGAACCAACTCGACGCGCAGCAACGAAAAACTTTTGAAGCCGCCGCCGCCGCGCATCGCATCACCGGCGCGCCGATTCTGACGCACACCGAGCAGGGAACCGCCGCGATGGCGCAAATCGAACTGCTTCGTTCGCTCGGCGCGGACCTGCGCCATGTCGTGCTCAGTCACCTCGACCGCAACCCCGATGTCGCATACCACCGCGATGTTTTGCAAACCGGCGTGCGCGTCGAATATGACAACGCCTTCCGCTGGAAAGCCCCCGACGACAATCCGACACTCCATTTGCTAATCACGCTTTTACCGCAATTCCCCGATCAAATCATGCTCGGCATGGACGCCGCCCGACGAAGCTACTGGACCAGCTACGGCGGATCGCCGGGCCTGACATTCCTGCAAACCACCTGGGCCGCACATATGAAACAGGCGGGCATCGACGAAAACATCATTCATCGCGTTTTCGTGACCACACCCGCCGATGCGTACTCATTCACGACCGCGAGGGAATCACCCCAATGACGCCGATCATCGCTTTCAACACCGCGAACCTCGTCGCCCGCGTCAGCGGATATCGCTTCAAACTATCGAATTGGATGGAACAGCATCACCATATGCGACTTTACCTCATCAAACTTTGGGCCACTTGTTCTTGAAAGGAACGCGGATGAGCAAATTCAAGATCGCCGGTATCAATTTTGACCATATGCATATGGGCGACCTGCTGCGCCAAACGAAGGAACACCCCGATGTCGAAGTGGTCGGTGTCAGCGACGAGCAACCGGATCGCGCGGCGAAGGTGCTTGAGCAGATCGGTTTGCCTCAATCGCTGTTCGTGGGTGACTACCGCAAACTGCTGGAATCGACCCGGCCGGACATGGTGATTCTCTGCCCGTCCACGGCACAACACGCGGAATGGACGGAAAAAGTGGCTCCGTTCGGCGCGCACATTTTCATGGAAAAGCCGTTCGCCGCGACGCTGGCGGACGCGGATCGCATGATCGCGGCGCTGAAAAAAACCGGCAGGCAACTCATCATCAACTGGCCGCTGCGCTGGTACCCCTCGCATGTGACGGCCAAGCGGCTGGTGGATGAGGGCGTCATCGGGCAAGTGCTTCAGGTTCATTACTACGACGGCAACCGCGGACCATTGCGCCACATTTCTGACAAAGTGACCGTTCCCGAACAAATCGCCAATTCTCAAAAATCGCAGAGTTGGTGGTACAGGAAGCAATTCGGCGGAGGCAGTCTGCTGGATTATCTGGGTTACGGCGTGACGCTGGGGACGTGGTACATGAGCGGCCGCGCGCCGGTGGAGGTGACGTCGATGGTCGATGCGCCGGAGGGGTTGGAAGTGGATGAACACAGCATCACGATCTGCCGGTACGACATCGCCAACAGCGGGCTGAGCAAGTTTGAGACGCGATGGGGGACGTTCAGCGATCCGTGGACAAAACAGCCGCAACCGAAGTGCGGATTTGTGATCGTCGGGCGCGGGGGCACGATCAGCAGCTATGACTACGAGCCGGTGATTCGCGTGCAGGCCGACCCGGAAGAGGCGGCGAAAGAGGTGGCGGTGGACAGGTTGTCGCCGCCGAATGACGGGCCGATCAATTATGTGGTGGACAAACTGCGGAACCATCGGTCGATCGACGGCCCGCTTTCGCCGGACATCGCGCGTATCGGCCAGCAGATTGTTGAATCGGCGATACTCAGCTCGACGCAAAAACGAACGGTCGCATTGGTCAATTCATAAGAACACAATCACACCCGATTGGATGAAAGGAAAGCGGCAATGGGCAAGAAGCGGAAATATAATGACATGTCTGAAAAGAAGGCGGCGAACATCATCGCGCCGAAACTGGCGTATCAGCCGCCGAAACCGCGGAGATACAATCCGCCCATCGGATTGATCGGTTGCGGCGGGATCAGCGGCTCGCATCTGCCGGCCTACCGGGAAATGGGGCTGAACATCGTCGCGTTGTGCGACCTGATACCGGAACGGGCGGAATCGCGCCGAAAGGAGTTTTTCCCCGAAGCGCGGGTTTACACCGATTACAAGGAATTGCTCCAGCGCGATGACATTGAGGTGGTGGACATCGCCACGCACCCGCAGGACCGCGAATATCTGATTCCCGCGGCGCTGAAGGCGCGCAAGCATGTGTTGAGCCAGAAGCCGTTCGTGCTGGACCTGGACAAGGGCGAGCGGTTCGCGGAACTGGCGGAGAAGATGGGTGTGACGCTGGCGGTGAATCAGAACGGGCGGTGGGCGCCGCACTGGTCGTGGGTGCGTCACGCGATCGGCAAGGGGTTGATCGGCGAGGTTTCAACGGTGCATCTGAACTGTCACTGGTCGCATGAATGGATCGCGGACACGCATTTCAACCGGGTTCACCACATCGTGTTTTACGACTACGGGATTCACTGGTTCGATGCGTTGGCGTCGTTCATGCAGGGTCGAAAATCGGGGCGTGTGATCGCCAATCTGGGTTATGCGAAAGGGCAGCGCGCCAAGCCGCCGCTGCTGGGGCAGGCGTTGATCGAGTTTGACACAGGTCACGCGAGTCTGGTTTTCGACGGCGCAACGAAATTCGGAGCGAAGGATGACGGATTCATTTTGGGGAACAAGGGAACATTGCGTTATGACGGGCCGGGCCTGACCGATCATGTGGTGGAGTTGATGACGGCGCGGGGCCGGGCTGTTCCCGAACTGACCGGGCAATGGTTCCGGCAGGGCTTCATGGGCAGCATGGGTGAATTGCTGAGCGCGATCGAGCAGAAGCGGATGCCTGTGAACAATCCGCTGGACAATCTGCGGGGCTTGTCGATTTGTTTCGCGGCGGTGGTGAGCAGCGAAACGGGCAAGCCGCAGATCGCCGGGAAAGTTCGCAAAGCGCCGCTGAAGACCTGCATGGTGGCGGCGAAGTAGCGGCCGCGCGTTTGTTTATGTGTATGTGAGCTGCGCCGTCGCCGCACAATCGCGGTCGCTGGTGACGCGGAGCCAGTGCGCGGAATAACCTGTCGGGAAAACATGCTGACCGTAACCATCGGGCGGGACTGTGACCGTCAGATACTTCACCCATTTGCCGCAGCCCATGAAGTCGGCTTCGATGGTGAGCGTGACCGGCGTGTCGGCCTGATGGGTCAGGTGGATGCACTTGTGTTCAAAGCCGGTCATCAGGTACGGATCGCTGGACACGTTGGCTTTGACCGGTTCGTCCCACCAGGGGCCGCCCCATGCCTTGGGTTTGCCGAACCAGAGGCCCGACTGCGGCTCAGCGGTGGTGGGGCTTAATCCATGCGAGGGCGATGCGTTGTCGGCGCCCATGACGAACATGCCGCGCCATGTGCAGAAATCGCCGAGCATCCAGAGGTGCGTGGAGATCGGGCGTACAGCCCAGACGTGATTGCCGTAGGCCCAGGGCGACAGTTCGTAGAACATGCCGTGATGGTCCATGATGAATCGTTCGTGTTCGGTCTCGCGGATGCGGGGCCACTCTGTCTGCCACTTGTGATCGAAACAGTGCGACGCCTTGGGCAGACGATAAGTGCGCCAGGTTTTGTCGGCATCGGTGAAAACTTTCATGATGGCCGAGGCCTGATCCCATCCGGTGGCGAAGAGGGTTCCGCCGAATTCGTGACGACCGGCGATGCACGTGAAGGGCTTGCGTTCGAGGATTCGCCAGCCGCCCGCCGCGGTGTATTCGGTGAGACGTCCCTGGGCGCGTTCGCGTTTCCAGTCCGGTTCGTGATATTCGTTGCTACACACGATCAGTCGATCAAAACAGCAATAGCAATCCTTGAAGTGGACCCGGCCTTCGCCATCGGTGTCGAGCAATTGCTGCAAATCGAAGGCGAGTTTGCATTCGAGGGTATGCACATTCAGCTCGAATTATGAAATCTCCTCAAGGATTGATGATCGCGTGAACGGTTCGTCGAAGGTCGGCGACGAGGGGGGCGATGCGTTTTTCGGGGATATTGCCGGACAGGGCGACGGCGGAGCCGCCGTCGTCGAGCAGGACGACGCCGAGGGAGTGATGATGCGTGTTGTCGGAAGGGGCGACCCATGCGTAGCCGGACTGTCGCGTTTGTTTGAGCAGATGGCGGTGTGCAAACCCGAATTCGGGATAAGTGAATATCCTGAAAAAAAGTCACCCAAGCCGGCCTGCGATTTGGGGGTCCGTCGATTACTTTGTTTTCAGTGAAAACAAAGTAATCGACATCGACGTTTTATTCGGCAAATACCGGTGAAAATTGTGCATTTGGCCGGGCGGAGAGCGCCGGCTGGAGCAATGGGCGTGGATGTTCTTCGCCGCAGAACCCGGGGCGGCGTTCGCCCCCGGAAAAGACCCGCTCTGCCCCGGCTTGGGTGGGATGACGCCGGATCAATGCGCGTTGCGTTTGATGAAGTCGATCAGCGGTTGCATTTGTGTGAAGGCGAGGCAGACGACGGTATCGGCTCCGCCGTAGTAGATGGCGATGCGGCCGGTCGGTTCGTCGTACAGCGCGGCGCACGGGAAGGCGACGTTCGGCACATCGCCGACGCATTCGTACTGGGCTTGGGGGGAGAGCAGGTAGGGTTTGCAGCGGTGTTTGACCTTCCAGGGTTCATCACGGTCGAGGATGGCGGCCCCCATGCTGTACACGAAGCCGTTGCAACTGGTCAGCACGCCGTGGTAGATCATCAGCCAGCCGTCGTCGATTTCGATGGGGATGGGGCCTGCGCCGATTTTGGTGGATTCCCAGCCGCAGGCGCCGCCGGCTTTCATGACGAGGCGGTGTTTGCCCCAATAGGTCAGGTCGGGGCTTTGGCTGATGTAGATGTTTCCGAAGGGGGTGTGTCCCATATCGCTGGGGCGGGAGAGCATGACGTAGTTGCCGTTGATTTTGCGTGGGAACATGACGCCGTTGCGGTTGGCGGGGAGGAAGGCGTTTTCGAGTTGGGTGTAGGTTTTGAAGTCTTGGGTCCAAGCCATGCCGATGGTGGGCGCGCCGCTCAGTCCGTTGCACCAGGTGACGAGATAGCGGTCGTCGATGAGGCAAACGCGGGGGTCGTAGCCGTACTCGAAAGGCGATTGATCGGCGACTTCGCCGTGGAAGCGGATGGGGGTCGGGTCGATGTTCCAGCGGACGCCGTCGTCGCTGAAGCCGGTGTGGAGCAATTGGCGGCGGGTGCGGTCGTCGCAGCGGAAGACGCCGGCGAATTTACCGTTGAAGGGGACGACGGCGCTGTTGAAGATGCTGTTGACGCCGGGCACGTGATCGCGGGTGATGATGGGATTTTTCGCCGAGCGCCAGATGACATCGGCGCAACCGGCGGGTCGATCTTCCCAGGGAATGTTGGGTGTTTTGCAAACGGGTCGCGTCATGGCTCGGTTCTCCTGTGCGGTACGTGGAATCGGGGACACAGATGATACCGAAAGCCGAGATGCCATGCGAGATCGGAAGTCGGGCGCGGCGTTGCGAACCGTTCACGTGACGTGACACTGGCGATGCTGGACCAGTTGCGTGATCGTCGCCACCTGGATTTCCAGCGGTACGGCGGCGCTGTTGATGGTCAGCGTAAACAGTTCGCAGGAATCGGCGGCGTCGGGTTGACGGCGCCAGAACCGCGTGTAGAACGCCCGGCGTTTATCGTCGGCATCGTGCAGCAATCGTTCGGCCTGGTTGCGATCCACGTTTTCGGCCTGCATGAGCCGGCGGATGCGGAACTCCTTCGGCGCGACGAAGCGGATATGGATGCCGCCGGGCATGTCCTGTGTGCAGAACGCCCCGCCGCGACCGACGAGCACCGCGCGTCCGGCGCGGGCCAGCGTGCGCAGGGTGGCCACGACTTTGGCATACACCACTTCATCGGGCGGGCGCGGCTGATCGGCGCGCAGGCCTTCGAGGATGTCTTCGAGGATGGAGTGGGGATGTTCCTGCAACGATTGGATGAGCGACACGGACAAGCCGTGATCGTGGGCGACCTCTTCGATCAATTCGCGGTCGTAGCACTGCCAGGGCGGATTGGGCTGGTGGATGTTGAGTTGCCGGAGCAGTTGATCGAGCATCGCCGGATGCAGGGCGGCATGGGCGCGGCTGATGGTGATGAACGGCGGAGCGGGGGCCGAGGAAGCGTCGGTCGTCCGCGGGCTGGTCAGGGAACCGCGAATGGCGGCAAGGACGGATCGCCCGACGGGCGGGGCGGAAGTGTGAACGGCCATGAGTCACCTCCTGACCTGCACAATTCATTGTAGGCCGGGGAAGGGGGATTTTCGATGGGTGATGGGTGATTTGTGATTTGGCCCTGATAACAGGCACTGCCAACAGACCGTTTCAAAACGGCTTTTATCACAGAGATCGCAAAGCCACAAAGGGAAGCCGGGGGGGATTGAAACTCAAACAAAAATGGAATCGCTCCTCTTTGTATCTTCGCGCCCTTTGTGACAAGTATTGAAACAGTCTGTCAGCCGCCAGCGGCGGTGCGCGAAACACAAATCGAAAATCACAAATCGAAAATTCCTCAGATGCCTTCGCCGTCGATGCCGATACGGATGGCCTGGTGGACGAGTTGGGCAAGTGAGTCGGCTTCCATTTTCCGCATGACGTTGGCGCGGTGAACTTCGACGGTTTTGATGCTGACGTCGAGTTCGTCGGCGATTTGCTTGTTGGCTTTGCCGGCGACGACCAGTCGCATGACCTGCGATTCGCGGGGGGTGAGCATGGCCAGGCGTTGTCGCGTCAGTTGGCACAGGTGGCGGGAGGAGCCGGTCTGTTGATCGTGTTCGAGCGCCTGGCGCACGCGGGCCAGCAGTTGCTCGACGGAAACGGGTTTGGCGATGAAATCCCACGCGCCTTGGCGCATGGCGGTGACGGCGGTGTCCACGTCGGCCTGGCTGTGCAAGACGATGATCGGCAGGCCCTGTTGGAAACAGGGCGCGTGCAGGGGCGGGAGGCGAAGCGAATCCCGGCCGTTCCAGTCGATCACCGCACAGGCCGGCTGCGTGCGATCCGATTGTGCCGGCAACTGATCGGCCAGGTCAACGGCGGCGGCGGTCAAGCCCGCGTCCGCCAGTGTGGACAAATGCGACCGCGCCGCCTGCGGGTCATCCGATATGACATAAACTGTTGCGACCTTCTCCAAAATCGGCCCCCTGCCACATACCTCCGCCACGGTCGCCTCATCGGACGACGATGACAAAGGGAACCCTGGTTTTTGTTTGAAACAAAACGCACCTTCCGACCGACGGTATGATATGCAAGCGACGGGCCGGCGGGCAAGCCGGGCCTGATGGATATTTGCGACGCGGAAAACTCAGCGGCAATCCACCAGCGGCGACATCCGTTGCACCCCCACCGCGCCGATGCCCGGCACGCGCATCAAATCCTCCGGTTTCTCGAATGGACGAATCTCCCGCTGCCTGATGATCTGTTGCGCCAGCTTCGGGCCGACCCCCGGCAACAACGTCAGCGTCGCCGCGTCCGCGTGGTTCACATCCACCCGCATCGTCAACGCGACCGTCTCTTTCGCCGCTCCGCCCCGCCCCCGCCCCCGAAATTGTCCGGCATCATCCTCCCCCCGTGCCGCCCGTTGCGCCAACCCGACCGCCGCCGCGAGCCACAGTATCACCATCAGCGTCGCCGGCAGCATCCACCCCCGCCCCCGGAATCGTTCCCGGCCTTGGCCATCGGGTGCCGCGGTTGCTTCACGCATTGCTGTTGGTGCCGGCGCTGAAGCCGACGGGGCGCGCGTTGGCTGGGGTGTTGCCCGCATGAATGTTCCTGCGAATGCCCACGATGCGATGGAACGCGCCCTTCGCCTTCATCGTCGAAGTCGCCAGCGCGCCGTGCGGCAGTTCCGACTGGTCGTGGTCCAGCAAGTCCAGCCACGTCACCGAATCAACGAACGGCTTGCTCAATGCGATGTTGTAAAACGCCTCCAGCCAGTGACTCTGCACCAGCGGACTCCACGGCTTGCGCCAGTAACCGCTGTCACCATCCCCCGGCGTCGTCGGCCCCCCCCCCCCCCCGGAACCCGAACCGCCCCCGGAACCAAAACCGCCCACGCCGCCGGTCATCATTCCCGACATGCCGGCGATACCGTCCGGCTCCTCCGCCCCGCCGCCGGTCTCCAGCGCGATCGCGCCGCTCGGCACCGCCACGCCCGTCACATGCAGCGGCTTGCCCATCCCGCTGAACTTGTCCAGCATCGCGCTGATCTGCATCAAATCCCGCGTGTATTGGCCGTCTTTCGCACGACCCATCAATACCTTCACACCGAACGCATCAATCGGTATCCCCGCCTGAAGCACCATGTCCGCGTAAATCAGCGGCGGAATCGAACGCGAGTTCACCGAATAGTATTCCCCCCACGGATGCGTGATCTCCACCAGCACCCGCGCCGTCGGCTGAATCTTCTTCGTCAGCATCACCGCCATCCGCGTCAAATCCATCAACTGGTCCAGCGTCAGATTCAACTGCGAATTGGTGTGTATTCCGCTCACCACGTTCCACAGCGTCACCGCGTTGCGGTACCGCCCCACCAGCCGCTCCACGTGTTCATACAAAATGTCACGGATCGTGTCGTAGTCATGCTCCAGCACGCCCAGCCAGTCCGGCGAGCAATGCTCCTCGAAACTGATCACCGGCCCGGCCAGTATCGGCATGCGCGTCCGGTACGCCCATTCGCCCCAACTGTCCAGCATCGACCAGTCGTACTGCTGTTCCAGCGGTTCGATCTGTTTCCATCGCACCGGCAACGACACGAAATCGAAGTTCGCCGCCAGCGACGCCCTGGCCTTGTCCGAGTTGTACCCCAGCGCGATGCCGCAGCCGAAAATGCCCTTGTGAAACTGCCCCGCGTTCCGCCGGCGGTTCAGCAACGTCTCCGCATGCGCCAGCGCCAGTTCCTCCGAAGCGTCCATCGCCGCCGACAGACAATCGCGCGCCACCTTGTCCGCCGCCGCCTGATCGTCCTGCAAGTTCAACGCCTTGACGAACAACGACCGCGCCGATGCGATCCGACGCATCGCCGGGTGGTCCGCCGACAGGTCGAACATCATCCACTCCTCCTGCTTGGCCAGCATCATCATCAGCCGGTGACGCGCCAACTCCAACGACAGCAAATACGGCTCATCCCGCTCCGGCAACAGACACGTCCCCAGCGTCACGCATCCCACATCCCCCGCGTCGAATTGCAACGCCAGTGCCGCCGGTCCCCCCGCCCGCTTTTCACACACGATCAGCCCCCCGTCAAAGCCGATCGTTCCGCGCACACCAATATTGTCCGCCCCCAACAGATGGGCGTTGCGTAACACAAACATCCTGGCCGGCTGGCCTTTGTCAAAAACTGAGAACTTCAGCATCTGTGCCCTGGGCCGATCTGTCTCGCCCTGTGTATAAAAGGTATGAATGATTCCGTTGTAATTCGGCCTTCGTCAACTTCCGGGGGCGAGCCGGGGCGTCCTCGCCCCCGGCGTCCGGGCGGCGGGTGGGTGTGCCTTTCATATTATCACATTCCGCTTACCACCTTCCACCTTCCTACATTACCATTTCCCCCCTCACGGTCAACTCCCCTTTTCCCAGTTGGAACCCCAACCGTCCTCCGCTAAACTGCCCCCATGACCAACACCCCCGCCCTACTGGCCACCCACCTCCCGCTCCCCGATAAACGCTCCGGCAAAGTCCGCGACATCTACTCCCTCCCGCAAGCCCGGTCATGCGAGTCTTCGAGCTTGGCCGGGATCACTTCCGGGGACGATCTTATTCCCGGGGGCCTAGCTTCCGGGGGCGGGGGCGGGGGCGGACTCCTCATCGTCGCCACCGACCGCATCTCCGCCTTCGATGTCATCATGGCCAACGGACTGCCCGGCAAGGGCATCGTCCTCACCCAAATCTCACGCTTCTGGTTCGACCGGTTCGCACACCGCGTCAAACATCACCTCCTCTCCACCGACGCCAACGACATCCCCGGCTTGTCCCCCGATCAACGCGCCTCCCTCCAGGGCCGCGTCATGATCTGCGAAAAATCCCGCGTCATCCCCATCGAATGCGTCGTCCGCGGATACCTCGCCGGTTCCGGCTGGAAAGAATACCAACAATCCCAAACCGTCTGCGGAATCAAACTCCCCGCCGGTTTGAAACAATGCGAGAAACTCCCCGCCCCCATCTTCACCCCCTCCACCAAAGCCGAGACCGGCCACGATGAGAACATCTCCTTCTCACAATCCTGCCAAATCGCCGGCCCCAAACTCATGACCAAACTCCGCGACCTCTCCATCGCCCTCTACTCCGATGCACGCGACTACGCCGCCCAACGTGGCATCATCCTCGCCGATACCAAACTCGAATGGGGCCTGCCCCTCGACTGCACCCCCGGAACCGCCGACTCCGAATCCGCCGATCCCATCCTCATCGACGAAGTGCTCACCCCTGATTCCTCCCGATTCTGGCCCGCCGATGAATACCAGCCCGGCCGCGACCAGAACAGCTTCGACAAACAGATCGTCCGCAACTATCTCCAGGGTCTCTGCGACGCCGGCCAATGGAACAAAACCCCGCCCGGCCCCACCCTCCCCCACGACATCACCACCCGCACCATGCAACGCTACCTCGACGCCTACCAACTCCTCACCGGCAAATCCCTTCCGGGGGTTTAGCGGGTGGCACGAAGTGCCCCTCCCTCATGGTGCCTCGATCCGATACCATTGCCCGTTCAACTGCACCGTCACCGTTTCCCTGAACGTCAGGTATTGCGCCTCATCCGCCCGCACATTTTTCGCCAGTTCAAAATACTCATCGCTGAACTGCTTCACCACCTTCACATTCTTTTCATCCGTTTCCTTCACCGTCGATTGCAACCACCCCTTGCCCCGCTGATAGAACGTCCGGTTGCCCACATTGCGAATCGTCCGCGCCTGCCCCAGGTCCGCTCCGTCCCGCCCCATCACGCTCGGCATCGTCGCCGACGGGGCCTGCGGCGCGTCCTGCAAAATCGACTTCGCCCGACGCTGCTCCGTCCCGCTCGGCCCGCTGTAAACCTTCAACGCCTCCGTGTTCTGTCCCGTCGTCGTCGCGTTCGCCGCCACCGCGCGGAACTCGACCCTATCATCAGCCAAAAAGGACGTGTAAGGCGTCAATATCCCGTACTTCGTACTCAACGCCGTCAGCTCGTGAATCAACTCCGCATTGCGTCCGTGCAGGTCGATCTGGTCGATCAATTCCCCGATCCGCCGCGCCGCCCATAACCGCTCGACAAACTCGTAAGCCGACCCGCTGTTCGCCGACGCCAGCGTCGCCTCCGACACAAATTTCCGGGCGTCGTTCGACACCGTGCCGCTGATCGTTACTTTCACATTGCCTGATTTGCGATACCGTCCCGCCCACACGATCTGCCCGCCCTCGAACAGATCCCCCAGGTCGCGCGGATACGCCCGGTTGATGTCCGTCCCCTCCATCGTCACCCTCACGTTCGCCAGCACCGGGGCGGTCAGTCGTGAAGCGAACTTCGACACCGGCCCCTCCAAATTGTCGTTCGGCTTGACGAACTCACTCACCCCCCCGTTGCCGTGCGACAGCCGGTCCAGCAGCCGCGCATTCACATCATCCCCCACACCGAACGCGATCAATCGCGCGTGATGCCCATTGGCATTTTTCACGTTCTCCGCGATCTTCATCTCGTTCTGTTCCCCCGCCGTCGGAAGCCCGTCCGTCAGAAACAAAATATACGCCGGCCGCGAATCGTCCTGAATCATCCCCATCGCCGTGCGCAACGCCTCGTTGATGTTCGTCGATCCCCCGTCCCGAATGTTATCGACAAACGCCATCGCCTCGCGCTTGCTCGCATCATTGCACATCTGAAGTTCCGGCTTGAACGCCTGCACCGCGTCGTCGTACACGATCAAATTGAACCGATCCCCCTCGTTCAGCGTCCCCAACACGAACCTCGCCGCGTCGCGCGCCTGCGCGATCTTCTTCCCGCTCATCGACCCCGACTTGTCAATCACGAAAACCACTGTCTTTTCAGGCGTCTTCACGTCGGGCCGTGTCAGCCCCGGACTGGCCAGCAGCAGAAAATACCCGTCCTCCGAATCGTCCGGCCGGTAACTGAGCAGCGTCGCGCCGACCTGCTGATCGTTCACACCGTAAATCAATCGAAAGTCACCGCCCGGCAACACGTCGCGCATCTCCAGCGTCGCCGTCGCGCTGCGGTCGCCCGGCCTCGTGATCGTCACCGCGTGACTCGGACTGTAAATCGACTTGATCGGCTGCTTCGCATCCATCGTCACGCGCACCGACAGCAACCGCACCGGCTTGCCGCTCAACTTCGTCGTCCCCAACGGATAACTGAACGTCACACGATCCTGTTCCCTGGCCAGCAACTGTGTGTATCGCAGCACCAGCTTGCAACTCTTGCCCGCGGGCACGGGGAACACACTCGTCTTGAACAATCCCTGCCCCATCCATTCCAGCAGCGCCGGGTCTTTTTTGCGCCGAACGATCTCCTCGTAAATCCGCCTCGCCTCATCGGCGGCCAGCAGTTGGCCCGGCATCTCCCTGCCATCGACCAGCAGCGTCATGCTTCGCATCGCGCCGTCCGCCGGCAACGGAAACAGATATTCAACTTCCAAAGTTCCGGGGGTGGGGTTGTAAAACTCCTGCGTCACCTGCACGCTCGCCACCTGATCGCGCACCTGCGCGTCCACGGCGATCTGACGGATTTCGTACTGCCCCGCCACCGGCACGGCGGCCATGTCCGCCCGGCGATCCATCATGATCCCCTGCCCGTGAACCGATGCCGCTGTGACAATGACCCCGATCAACGATGCGGCGACGCGCGTGAACATGCTGGTTCCTTTCGCTGGGTTGACATCCGGTCAGACGCACCGCCCGGCGAAAGGTTCCCGCGAATTCGTTGTCACCGCCCGGATTATTTCATCTGGCCCCCGAAGGCACCTTGCGATATGCTGCGGCGAACAGGGCCGCCGCGAGTTCATCCCTGGGGAACAACGCCATGTCGATCCGAAAGTCCCTCGTCGCCGCGCCGCTGATGCTTATCGCAATCTCTTCGCCGGGGTGTATGCAAATAATGTGGCGAAATCAGGCGAAGCACGATCATCTGGCGCAGCAGTCGTATTCCCACGCGGTCGCCGCCACGGAGGCCGATGGATCGTTGCTGGGCACATGGTATTTCCAACGGCCCGTCCACTACTCAGTCATGCAGGAGCCCGGCCCGGATGTTTTCAGGGTGTCACTGTTTTCCACGGGTCGGTTTGTGTCGTTGTACACAACCACGTCAGCGCCTTTGAGCGGCTCACGAAAATACGAACATCTGGGCACATGGCAGAGAATCTCGCCCGGCGTGATCCATCTGACTTATGATGAAGAACCTGCGGTATCCGACCCTTCGTCCGCCATGCAAGACCTGTATCTTCGCACCGCGAACAAAACCGCGGTGAAGAATGACAAATCTTTGTGGGAATAGTGTGCCGCCTGTGATTTATCTGGTTGCCGCGCCGGCATGATCCATTTTGTCCTTCGGCTGGAAATAAAGATTGGTGTAGAACTCCAATGAGCGGCGACCGGCGTGATCGCGGGCACGGCGGAAGTGGAAGCCGTGCTGTTCCACGAACGTTTGCAATTCACGTTCGCCGATGTTCGCCGGCTGTAAGGCCGGGGGCAGGTCCGGGGGCAGGTCCGGGGGCAGGTCGATCACGAGTTTCAGTGTGTCGCAGCCGCATGCCGCAGCCAGGGCGGGGAAGAAAAGGGGATGAGTACATATGTTTAGGAATCTTGCCATGATTGAGAGCGTGAAACACCGCGCCGCTGGGTTGTTGTCTCGTGCTTCCGGCCATGCCCCCACCTTACACAACGTAGCCGATCGCCGCTCAACACGCTGGTCCAAGCCCTCCCAAGC
>JBAYVY010000021.1:0-19519 GCA_041674345.1 Phycisphaeraceae bacterium
CGATCTGATCCGTCGTCTGCCCGCCACGCCGATCAGTCAACTCGACCAGTTCCTGCCCGACCGCTGGTCAGCATCCACCCCCACAATCTGAATCCTCACCGCTTCGTGGAACGCTTACACATGCGGTGCTATGGTGATGTGACGTCATTCGGCGAGGAACATAAAGCCGCGACCCGCGACCGGTGGTCGCGGGGGCGATGGGGGATGGTTGGAGAAACGTGCGCGCACCGTTGACCGGGACCGCGACCAGCGGTCGCGGCTTTATGAGCACAATTCCCGCGACCAATTCCGGGGGCGGCCGCGGCTTTGTGTGGAGGGGGCGGTCACACGTTCGCCGGGGGGGTGTGGCTGTGGCGGGCGATGTCGCCGCGGGCCATGTAGAGGACGTCCTCGGCGATGTTGACGCAGTGGTCGCCCATGCGTTCGAGTTGCCGGCTGATGTTCAGGTAATGAATCATCTGCTGAATCTGATGGGGATTTTCACGGATGAGCGTTTCAATCCGCTCGTACATCGCACGGTGGATTTCATCGACCTGATCGTCGGTCTGGCGGACTTGCTCGGCGAGTTTGGGGTCAACGTTGACCAGGGCGTCGAGGGATTGTTTGAGCATGGTGCGGACGATGCGGCCCATGCCGCGCAGGTCGAAGGGCGCTTCGGCGGCGGCGTCTTCCTCGGACAGGAACTTGGCCTGCTCGGCGACGTTGACGGCCAGGTCGGCGATGCGTTCGAGGTCGTTGTTGATTTTCAGCGTGGCGACGACGAATCGCAGGTCGAAGGCGACGGGCTGATGGAGGGCGAGGGTGTGCAGGCATTCCTCCTCGACGTCGATCTCCATGAGGTCGATGCGCTGATCGTCGGTGATGACCTTCTCGGCCAGTTCGGGATCGCGTTGCTCGGCGGCCCGGATGGCGCGTTCGACGGATTCCTCAACCATCGTGCCAAGGAGGAGGATGGTCTTTTTCAGACGGTCGAATTGACGTTGTAAGTGAATGGACATGGGGACTCCGATTTCGGATTTCGGATTTCGGATTGCGGATTTGACTGTTAGACGCCGGTCTTCAAATCCGAAATCCCAAATCCGAAATCCGCAATTCTTATCCGAATCTACCGGTGATGTAATCTTCGGTTTCTTTGAGGTGGGGGTTGGTGAAGACGTCGATGGTGGGGCCGTATTCGATGAGTCGGCCGAGGTACATGAAGGCGGTGTAGTCGCTGGCGCGGGAGGCCTGTTGCATGTTATGGGTGACGATGAGGATGGAGTATTCGCCCTTGAGTTCCTGGATGAGGTCTTCGATTTTGCTGGTGGCGATGGGGTCGAGGGCGGAGCAGGGTTCGTCCATGAGGAGGACTTCGGGATCGGCGGCGACGGCGCGTGCGATGCAGAGACGTTGCTGTTGTCCGCCGGACATGCCGAGTGCGTTTTCGTCGAGGCGGTCTTTGACTTCATCCCAGAGGGCGGCGCCGCGGAGTGATTTTTCGCAGATTTCCTCGAGTTTGGAGCGATTTCTGATGCCTTCGATGCGGAGGGGATAGACGACGTTTTCAAAGATGGACATGGGGAAGGGGTTGGGTTTCTGGAAGACCATGCCGAGGGATTTGCGGAGTTCGATGACGTTGACGAGTTTGCCGTAGATATCGACATCGCGGTAGCGCATGGAACCGGTGATATTGACGTTGTCGATCAGGTCGTTGAGACGGTTGACGGAGCGGATGAGGGTGGATTTGCCGCAACCGGAGGGACCGATGAGGGAGGTGACTTTTCCGCGTGGGATGTCCATGGAGACATCGAAGAGGGCTTGTTTGGAGCCGTAGAAGAGGTTGAAATGATCGACGGAGATGACGGGTTGCTCACCGGCGATGGCGGAGTGGGTTTCGATGGGGACGGCTTGGCCGCGTGCGATGGCCTGAAGGCGATTGAACTGCCTGGGGTCGCCGCCGGAAGCGGCGGAGTCGGATATCGCGTGGGTGGGTTGGGCGTCGGTACTCATGTTGATTTTGGGTTGAAGTTGCGGGCGGGTCATCGTGCGATGCTCCAGGTTGCGGGATCTGCGGTGTGCATCAGGCACGGGCGAGTTTGTTGCGTTGCATGCTGTGGATGGTGAGGCGGACGACGAGGTTGAGGATGAAGACGAGACCGATGAGGATGAGCATCCCGGCCCAGGCGAGTTCCTGTTCTTCTTTGAAGGGGCCTGTGGCGTAAGTGAAGACCTGCACGGTGAGTGAGGGGAAGGGGTTGGCGGGATCGAGCGTGAGCAGGCGGCTGCCGAGGGCGGTGAACAGGAGGGGTGCGGTTTCTCCGGCGATGCGGGCGATGGAGAGCATGATGCCGGTGACGAGGGAGCCGGTGGCGGCGGGAACGACGACCTTGAGGATGGTGCGTGCCTTGGTAGCGCCGAGGGCGATGGAGGCCTCGCGGTAGGAGTGGGGGACCAGGCGGAGCATTTCTTCGGTGGTGCGGGCGACGATGGGGATCATGATGAAGGCGAGCGCGGCGGCGCCGGCGTAACCGTTGAAAGTGCCGTTGGGAAACAGATGGAGCAACTTGCGGGTAAGCCAGGTGAATTGCATCCAATAGGAAATATTGGCGGAGATGGGCGCGACGAGCAGTTCGTAGCCGAGGATGCCGACGACGATGCTGGGGACGCCTGTGAGGACATCGGAGATGAAACGAGTGGGCGCGCCCAGCCAGGAGTTGGAGGAATATTCGGAGAGATAGATTCCGGCGAGCATGCCGAGGGGGATGCCGACGACGCCGGCCAGGGCGATGAGGATGATGGTTCCGATGAGGGCGTTTTTCATGCCGCCGGGCGCGTTTTCCATGCCGGGCGGGATCGGGAGTTCGGTGAAGAACGACAAGCTGATGTGTGTGAAGCCCTTCTGGAGGAGGTAGAAGGTGACGAAGGCCAGGACGGCGAGAATGGCGGCGGTGAAGGCGATGCACAGCCCCTTGAACACGGTGCTTTTGGTGTTCAGGTAGTTTTGATAGGCGGGCGAGATTCGTTTGCGTGCGGCGGACATAGTGAGTTTCGAGTTTCGGGTTTCGGATATTAGCCGCGGCTTCCGAGCCGCGGTCCTCAGTGGGCGGCGGCGGTGTTGGCGTTGGAGCCGACGACCAGCCGGCGTGCGACGACATTGAAGATCAGGGACATCAAAAGCAGGATCAGCGCGACTTCGGTGAGCGCGGCGCGGTGGATTTCGGAACTGGCCTCGGCGAACTCGTTGGCCAGCAAGCTGCTCATGGTTTGCGCTGGGGCGAAGAGGGACTTGTTGATCTGATTGTTGTTGCCGATGACCATGGTGATGGCCATGGTTTCCCCGGCGGCACGGGCGAGTCCGAGCATGACAGCCCCGAAGAGCGCGGAGCGGCTGTACCGGAGCATTTCAAAGGAGCTTTGCCACCAGGTCGAGCCGAGCGCGAGGGTGCCTTCGATCTGGGCGCGGGGAACGGATTTGAGAACATCGCGGCTGATGGCGGTGATGATGGGCAGGATCATGATGGCGAGAACCAGTCCGCCGCAGAACATGTCGCGGCCGGTGAGGGGCAGTTCGCTGGTGATCGACTCGCCGGTGCGCGTGGAGGTTTGGACGAAGAGCCATGCGTTGACGCCGGGTATCCAGGACAAGCCGGATTTGAGGGTGGGTTCGACATAGCGTTGGAGGAAGGGCGCGAGGACGAACAGGCCCCACATGCCGTAGGCGATGGAGGGAACGGCGGCGAGGAATTCGACGAGGAAGCTGATGCCGCCGATGAGTTTTTTGGGGCAGAGGCGGACGAGGAAAAGTGCGGCCCCGAAACTGAGGGGGACGGCGAAGCCGATGGCGAGGATGGAGCTGACGATGGTGCCGTAGATGACCGGCAGGGCGCCGAAGACGGGGGGGGACATGACCATTTCGCCGTCTTCGTAGACGATGTTACCGGCGGCATCGATCAGGGGCAGTTCGTTGGGGCGCCATTGTGTGCCGACGAGGAACTTCCAGCCGAAGGTGGTGATGGCGGGCCAGGCGGTGATGGCCAGGACGATGATGAGTGCGGCGAGCATGAGGAGGATGCAGACGGCCCCGGTGCGAGCCAGCCCCGCCATGATGGCGTCAGTGGACAATCCGCGATGTTCAAGGATCAGCGAACGGTTGCGCCGTTGCCCATCGGGAGCGAGCGAGGGGATATTGCTGGATAGTTCGGACATTGGGCCAGCATCTCCGGTTCAGCGTGGTCGGCCCGACTCGGCGTAGACCCATCTCCACGAGCATACGACACGAACGCGATGAACGCCAATCGCTGGGAGAAGGGGTGAAGGGCTGGAGCTTTTGCATCTCTAGCCCCTCGTCCCTCGTCCCTCGTCCCTGTCTCCTCGCACGTTTTTCAAAAAAGGACAGAGAGTCAGGTGACCGACTCTCTGTCCGGGAAAGTCAGAGCGGGGAATCGAACTTCGTTTAGCCGCCGATCTTCAGGGATTCGCCCTTGTAGGTCAGCATCTTCAGAGCGGCTTCGACCTTCTTCTGGACCGGCGCGGCCAGGGGAGCGTAGTTCAGTTCCTCGGCGTACTTCTGGCCGTCGTGAGTGGCCCACCAGAGGAAATCGACCAATGCCTGGGCGTCGGCCTTGCTGGGTAGGTTGTTCATGTCTTTGAACACCAGCAGATAGGTGAACGCGCTGACGGCATATGCCTGTTCGCCGGGCTGGTCCCAGATATCGGCCACGAGCATCGCGCCCTTCATCTGGTCAGCCGCTCCCGCGCCCGAAAGGGAAACGGTGTGCGGCGAGGCCTTGACGAAATTGCCGTCCTTGTTTTTCACCGCGCCGTAAGGCAGGTTGTTGTGATGGGCATAGCCCTCTTCCACATAGCCCAGTCCGCCGACGGTTTGCTGAACCACGGCGGTGACGCCTTCATTGCCCTTGCCGCCCTGACCGACCGGCCACTTGACGCTCTTGCCCATGCCGACGGTGTTCTTGTATTCCTGGCTCTGTGTGGCGAGGTAGTTGGTCCAGACGAAGGTGGTGCCAGATCCGTCGGTGCGCCACGCGGGGGTGATGACCAGATCGGGCAGCTTAATGTCCGGGTTGATCTTGGCGATCGCCGGGTCATTCCACTTGGTGACCTTGCCCATGAAGATGTCCGCCAGCAGTTCGCCGGTGAAGTTGATGTCCTGCTTGACGCCGGGCAGGTTGTAGGAGGGCACGACGCCGCCGGCGCAACTGGGGATTTCGACGATATTGTCGGCTTTGTCCGCGGCTTCGATCTTCCCGATTTCCTTCTTGCTCAACGGGGCGTCGGTTCCCCCGAAGTGAACGGTCTTTTCCGTGAACGCCTTGATGCCGCCGCCCGAGCCGATGGATTGATAGTCGATAGCGACACCGGGATGCAGCTTCTGGTACTCGGCGACCAACCGCTTGTAGAACGGAGCCGGGAACGTCGCGCCGGCACCCTGGAGGCGAACCTCGGCCATGGCGGTCGTGGCGGTCAACGCGGTGGCGACGGCCACCATTTTCAGAACCTTGCTCATCAACATATGCGTGTCCTTTCCTTGGATAGAGCGATGAACCTTCAACCTAGGGATACTGCGTTAACAGTATGTCAAAGGTTTGTGAGAATTGTGTTAGAAGGCGTGTGAAAAGACAGGAGTCAGAATGTCAAAACACATGCCGACGGTTTGACTCCTGTCTTCCGACTCCTTCTCGCGCGCCTTCTTAAGGGGCTGGGGCCTTAACTTCCGGGCAGGGTCAATTTTCGGTTTCTTTGAACCGATACCCCACGCCGCGCACGGCTTCGATCATCCGCCCGCGGGCGCCCAGCTTTTGCCTCAGCCAGAAAATATGCACATCCACCGAGCGATCGGTCACGGCACAGTTGTCGCCATGCACCGTTTTAATCATCTGCGCTCGCGTGAACACCCGGCCCGGCCGACTGGCCAGAAGCGCCAACATGCGGAACTCCGTCCCGCTCAGCGCCACCGGCTTGCCCGCCACGGTCGCCTCGAACCGTTCGGGCTTGATGACCAGGTCTTTGTGCCGAATCACCTGTTCCACATTCCCCCCGTCCGTCACCGCCCCAGACGTCCGCTGACGCTGACGCATCACCGCCCGAACCCGCGCCAGCAACACACGCGGACTGTACGGCTTGGTCACATAATCATCCGCACCCAACTCCAGCCCCGCCACCACGTCGCTGTCCTCCGCCTTCGCCGTCAGCATCACGATCGGCACGTTCGCCGTCGATGTCTCACGCCGAAGCTGCTTGCATACCTCCAAACCGTCGATCCCAGGCAGCATCAAATCCAGCACCACCAGGTCCGGCTGCTGATGGCGAATCATCTCCAACGCCTGCCGTCCGTTGTCCACGCAACTGACCTGATACCCCTCACGCGATAAATTGAACCGCAGTAATTCCTGCTGGTCCGGTTCATCCTCCACGATCAGCACCCGACCTGTCGTATTTTCCAAGTCCGGCTCCTTCATCCTGCTTGTCATCGTGGTCATTGTGTTTCCACACGGTAAAATGAATCGACCATCCACCCACTTTGAGAGTTATATTTGTATCAACCCACCATTAACCCCCCATTAGCCATCTGTGAGAAACGCGCTAATCCATCGGATCAGGAGGGATGAGGGGCGAGGGATAGGGGCGAGGGATGCAAAAGCTCCAACCCCTCACCCCCAGCCCTCACCCCTCACCCCTAGTCCCATGAACCCCACTTCCCCCGCCTTCGCATTCCTGGCATCGCAGGCCCTCGCCGAGCGGTATGACGCATTACGCTGCCAAATCGACCGTCTGGTCAAGCTGGGGCAGAGCGAGTCTTTTCCGGAGACGAGCGCCGCCCCGGGTATCGGAATGGAAGCCGTCCATCAAATCCGCGTCGCCGGACGACGCTTGCGCATCGCCCTCCGTGGCTTCCGGGGCCGTGGCTTCTCCGACGCGCTATCGGCCAAAAAAGCCAAACGCTGGGCCGACGACATCCGTAAACTCACCCGCGCCCTGGGCCCCGTCCGCGACGCCGATGTCCAACTCCAGTTCATCGACGATTACCTCGCCCAACACACCCCCTCTCCCTCTTCGTCTTCAAAGCCCGCACCTTCCGGGGGCGCAGCGTGGCGATTCGCCCTCAAACGTCTTCGCCTGCGAATCACCCAGCAGCGTCAACGACAGGCCGCCCGCATCGACCGCGCCGTCGCACGCTTCCAATCCTCCGACCTGTATCGCAATCCCCCCCAACCCCTGACCAGCCAACCGCCCGACGATGACCCCGCCCTGCGCGATCACGCCGACCAGGCCATCGCCGAACGCACCGCCCAACTGCTCGCCTTCGCGCCCTTCGCCGATCAACCCGACCGCGCCGATGAACTGCACCAGATGCGCATCGCCGCCAAACGGCTGCGATACACGATGGAACTCTACGAACCGATCCTGCCCAAAAAGCAACGCCGCAAACTCGCCAAAGTCCGCACACTCCAAACCCTCCTCGGCGACCTGCACGACTGCGATATGTGGATCGCCCTTCTGCCCGCCTTCCTCGAATCCGAACGCCAACGCATGATCGAATACCAAGGCCACCAGCGCGGCTTCAAACGCCTGGCCTCCGGTATCGAACATCTGCTCGGCGATCGTCGCGCCGCACGCGCCGTCCATTACCAGGCCTTCCACGGATACTGGCACCGCCTGCTCGACAACGACACCTTCAAACTTTCCGACTCATCCGCCCTCCAAGCCGAGGCAGAGCGGACTTCCGGGGGAGCCGCCTCGGGTTCCCCACCCACCGATCCCCCCACGTCTCCGAATAACCCAAAATAAACACATCCCTTTCCCCCCGCCTGCCGATATAATCCAACAGACAATTCGGACGCACGGATCGCGTCCCCCCGGAAGTTGCCCCCGGAAATTGCCCCCGGTTCTCGAAACCCGAAACTCGAAACCCGGAACTTGAACTCCCGCCCACCCGGCTCGCTACGCAAGGATGCACACGCGATGTCCACCACCATGCACATCATCGCCTCCTACATGTCGCCCACCGTCTCACGCCCGGTCATGCCGCTGGTGCCCTTGTTCGATGCCGCCATCGACTTGGCCGAACGTTGCCGCTACGACGAAATGCACGCCCATCACGTCGCCCGACTGGCCACCTCGATTTTCGATCAACTGGCCGACATGCACCACCTCGGCGACGAGGAACGCTCACTCATGCAACTGGGCGCGCTCCTCCACGACATCGGCTACATCGCCGGCAAACGCAAACACCACAAACGCGCCCTCGACATCATCCTCGACGCCGACGCCCTCCCCCTCGACCACCGTCAGCGCCTCATCGTCGGCTCCGTCGCACGCTACCACCGCAAATCGCTTCCCGCTCCCAAGCACAACCACTTCGCCGCTCTGGGCGAATCCGACCGGCAACGCACCGCGCTGCTCGCCGGCTTCGTCCGTCTCGCCGACGGACTGGACTCCGGCCACGCCCAACTCGTCCGCAATCTCTCCCTCGAACTGTTCCCCGCCTCGCTCCGCATCGTCCTCGAAGTCCGCAACACCACCATCGCCCGCAAGCTCCTCGATCCCGTCCACAAAATCGACCTGCTCGAACAAACCCTCGACCGCCGAATCGACCTGCACTGGCAAACCCTCCCCGACGAAGGCGTCCAGGACTGATTCAAAGTCGGAAGTGGGAAGGCGGAAGGCGTAAGTAAAGAAAAAACCCGATTTCTTCCCAGCACGGGATGACGCCGTCTTCACTTCCGGGGGCGGCGGCAGACCGTGGCGGTTCCCGGCACATCATTGATCGGGCTTGCCTCTACGCCTTCAATCCCGCGTCCACCGCTCCACCCGTTTCGCCCCCTCCGGTGGCGTGAACCTGAACAACGCATCGTCAATCGGTTCATCTATCTTCCAGTCGTGAAACTGAAATGTCGAGGTTGATACGAAAGGCATTCCGGTTGCCATGGATGCGCGATGGGTACCCCAGTTGCAGGAAGTCACATTGTACCGCCTGTCTTCGCAACCGCCCACCCTCGACGCCCGGCCCGCGCCCTATTACCATGCTGGCCCGAATATGGTTTCGGGTTTCGAGTTTCGAGAAAAACGCACGGATTCCCCCCTCCCTCGAAACCCGAAACCCGAAACTTTCCCCCAGTCCCTGGCCCCTACACGGAACCCCATAATGGAAGCTGGCATCGTCGGTTTGCCCAACGTCGGAAAAAGCACCCTGTTCAACGCGCTGACCGCCGCGGGTGCGGCGGCGTCGAATTATCCGTTTTGCACCATCGAACCCAACGTCGGCATCGTTTCGGTGCCGGACGTCCGATTGAACATCATCAGGCAGTTCATTGAATCGCGCAAGATCGTTCCCGCCGCGCTGCGCCTCGTTGACATCGCCGGCCTGGTCCGCGGCGCGTCAGAGGGACAGGGGCTGGGCAATAAGTTCCTCTCCCACATTCGCCAGGTCGATGCGATTTTGCAGGTGGTCCGCTGTTTTGAAGACCCGGACATCACGCATGTCGATGGCAAGGTCGATCCGGTGCGCGACATCGAAACCATCGAAACCGAGCTGATGCTCGCCGATCTTCAGTCCGTCGAACAATCCATCGACAAGGCCCGCCGCAACGCCCGCACGGGTGACAAGGACGCCAAAGCCCGTCTCGAACTGCTCGAACAGTGTCAGGTCGCTCTCGCCGCGGGCAAGCCGGTTCGTTCGCTTGATTTTAATGACGACCAGTTCAAAGCCATCAAGGGCATGGGCCTGTTGTCCGCCAAGAAAGTGCTGTACGTCGCCAACGTCGATGAAACCGACCTGCACGGCCAATGCGCGTTGGCGCAGCAGGTGCGTGATTATGCGGCCAAGAACGGCGGGATGGTCGTCACGGTTTGCGCCAAAATCGAATCCGAACTGGCGGAACTGGAAGAAGCCGACAAAAAAGAGATGCTGGAGTCGATGGGCATGGACGAACCGGCGTTGGCCACCGTCGCCCGCGCCGCGTACCAGCTATTGGGCCTCCAGAGCTTCTTCACCGCCGGCGAGCAGGAAATCCGTGCATGGACCATCCCCGTCGGCGCCACCGCCCCGCAGGCCGCCGGCGTGATCCACACCGATTTCGAGCGCGGCTTCATCCGTGCCGAAATCTACGGCGTGTCGGATTTGCAGCAGCACAAAACCGAAGCCGCCATCCGCGCAGCAGGCAAACTCCGCATCGAAGGCAAAAGCTACGTCATGCACGACGGCGACGTCTGCCACTTCCTGTTCAATGTGTGAAGAAAGTGGGAAGTCGGAAGTCGGAAGTGAAGAGGAAGTCGAAAGTAATGGCCCCGCCTCTGAACTTCCGACTTCCCATTTCCGCCTTATTCCTCACATCCCGCCCATCTTCACCACTTTCACATCCGGGAACATAAAAAAGCTGCATTTCCCGATACGGATAATCCGATATGTCCTCTGGTGATCCGCAAACCCGGTTCGTGTGTTCTGGCCCGTACTTTGCGTTGAAAATATTGCATGAAATAGAAGTTGACGTTCCGGTTGTGCGTTCAATAATCAAAGACAGGAGTACCACGCATGGCCACGCACAGTTCATCCACCGTCGCCCCCCCCGTTCGAGGCAAGAAGTTCTTCTCGGTCGTCGAAGCCAACCGCGCTCTTCCCTATGTGCGCCGCGTCGTCACCGACATCCGACAGTCCTACCGCGACGCCCTGACGCTTCAGCACAAAATGCAGTTCCCCATGCCTGAGCAATCCGTCCGCGATCTGGACGCACAGTACGATCGCGTCATGGAAAAACTCAACACCTACGTCGATGAACTGGCGCAGGTCGGCGTGGAACTCAAAGACTACGAAGTCGGCCTGATCGACTTCCCCGCCCAACACGACGGCCGCGAAGTCTGCCTCTGCTGGAAACTCGACGAACAGGACATCACCACCTGGCACGAACTGGAAGCCGGTTTCGCCGGTCGCCAGTCCGTCGCCGGCCTGCATCCCTGCGACGATCACAAATAAGGCGAAGGCAATCCTGTTCGGCACTGTGATTGTTAATGGCGGATGGATGAAGCGACGGGACCATCGTCAAGCGCGGGGCGTGTGTTGATCGGCCTCAACCCCGGAACCTCGGCGCAGCATCGACACTCACGACGCGGCGGGATGAACAGCCGGCGTGTTACGCATCCATCTTTTTCAACTTGGCGATGTGTGCCTCCAGTTCGTCCGCTTCCGCCCAGTCGATGAAGTGGAAGCGGATCATCTCCACGGTACGCAGCGTCGGCCCCCGGAAGTTGCGTGCGGCCCGCCCCCGGAATCGCTTTGGCTTGCGGGGACAGCGGTCGATCCTCGATCAGTTCATACACGCTGTTGTCGCGCACGCGGCAGACGAAATGCGAGCGGATATCACAGATCGCCTGCAACAGCTTGAAGCACGCATAGCCGCGATCCTTCACGTACACCCGATCCGAAGCCAGGCGTCCCATCAGGTTTTCGATCTCGCTGTCCTTCGCAGCGGTCAAATCGATGTCCACCGGCACGCCGGTCAATACCTCGAAGTGCGTGTGCAACTTGATGTCACGCCCCTGAATCATCCGGTCGGCCAGTTTCGCCGCTTCCGGGGGCGCCGACAACTCCGTGCCGTCCACCGCGATCAACTTGCCAGGCAGATCGTCCAGTCGTTTGTTCCGGGGGTCATGTTTCAGCGGTTGAAGCTGCGCGCCCAGTTCGGCAATGATCGGCTTGAGCAGTTCGGCGTCGAACACGCCGCCGGCCTCGGAGAAACCGCCCAGCGAGGTGGGCGTCCGCTTCCGGGGGCGCCCAACTGTTGTCGTACTTTTTTCAACGCGCCGGCCTGCACCAGGCCGCGCATCGACGTGACGATGGGGTTGAAGAAAAAGATCAGTTGCAGCGCGATGTACTGATCGTAGTGCGGCGTGCGATTGTGAGCCCGATCACGTGCCGTTCCCGCATCATGCAGCCGATCCAACAGCGGCAGGAACTTTCCGAAGTACTTCCAGCCGGTGAGTTGTTCGTCGGTGATCGGTTCCCGTCGCGGCATCGCCATGCCGCACATCATGCGCCCTTTGTGGAAAAAGCGCAACGTTAAAAATCAGTTAAGATCAACCGGCCTCGGCAAATCATGTGCCGAACAGGATTGTACCTGTCCCGCTTTCTTGCTTGTCCCGCTTTCTTGCTGTCCCGCTTTCTTGCCCCAAGCCGCCGATGCTGATCGAGCAGGCGATTCGCAATGTGATCGACTGATAGGGGTTCCCCTCCCCGGATCGGCGATACCATCGCCGGCTTTACACACCGCACCCCGCACCCCGCAAGCCGCAAGCCACATTCCGCAAGCCGCACGGCGGTTTCCGCCGATAACTTTCGCCGCTCCGTGACGGCGGGGCGGTTTTTGGTTAAGCGGCGGCGGGTTCGGGTCGATTCTGTCTTTCAAGCACGTGTTGCGTGAGGCCATTTGGCCGGGATCGGGGTTTTTTATGTCGGGTAGGAAGCGACTAAGCGGCATGATGAATCGACTGATCGGTCCGATGCAGGGCTGGGCGGTGCTGTTCGTCGGAGCGACGGTCAGCGTGTGGGGGGCGTACGGGGAGTTGGGTCGATGGACGAGCGAACGGGAAGCGATCGAACACGTCCGCGCCTATCAGATGCAGGTCAGCATCCATGGCAAAGTGCGGGAACAGGCGACGCTGCTGCAAAGCGCCGTCGGTTTGTTTTCCGCCAGCGATTGGGTTCAGCCGGAGGAGTGGCGAAACTTCGTCGGAACACTGGCGGCGACCGAGGCGCAGGCGGGGGCGCTGGACATGGGGTACATCGTGCGTGACCCCGACACCCGGGTCTGGCGATTACACGGAACCCAACCGACGGGAGCCATGAGCGGCCCGTCGCGGGCGCAACTGGAAAATGATCCGGCCCTGCTGGTGGCGATGCGGTTGTCGGACAATGCCGGCCACCCCGTGATGTCCGGTCCGCTGTCGGTCAACGATCCGATCACCACTCAGCGGCTCCGCGCGATCTGCATGCCGATCCATTTGTCCCATCAGCCGTCGTCCGACGCTTCGGCCGACGGCTGGGTGGTCGCCTTCACTTCGCCCAATCGCCTGATCGAACAGGCGGCCAACTCTCTGGGCGACACGACCATCACCCGGCAACTGCTGATGTACGACGGACGGAACATCGGGGAATCCGCCTGCGTATTCGGCGATCCGACGCAACCCAGCCGGAAGCTCGCCCTGGCCGAACAACATCGCGTGGATCAGCAGGCGATGATCCTGGCGGATCGGCTGTTCACGTTGTGCTGGATTCATTCGCCGTTGTCATTGGACCGGCGGGTGCTGACGTCCGCGGGGGGCGTGCTGATCGTGGGGCTGGTCATCACGCTGCTGCTGCACGTGCTGGGGCGTTCGCTTTACAAAACGCGATACAAGATGGAACACGCCGCCCGGCACGACGAATTGACGGGACTGGCCAATCGGCCCCTGTTCAAACAGCGGCTGGACGAGGCGCTGTCGCGGATGCGCAACGAGGCGAACTACCACATCGCGGTGCTGTTTCTGGACTTCGATCATTTCAAAGTCATCAACGATTCGCTGGGGCACCAGTACGGCGACGAGTTCCTCCGGCAGGTCGCGGCGAGATTGCACGCCAACCTGCGCACCGGCGACAATGCGACCCACAGGCGATCGGACCTGCCGGCCCGTCTGGGCGGCGACGAGTTCGTCGTGCTGATGGAGGCGCGCGAGGCGGAAATCGACGCGGTGACGGTGGCCGACCGGCTGGGCGGGGTGCTGGGCGCGCCGCTGGACCTGATGGGACAGGAAGTGGTTTGCGGCGCAAGCATCGGCATCGTCATCCCCGACATGGAATACAAGTGCGCGGAGGACGTGTTGCGCGACGCGGACCTGGCGATGTATCACGCCAAGGAACGGGGAAGGGCGCGGTATGCGTTGTTCGACGCGGAGATGCGCGAGAAGGCGATTCGCCGGCTGAATCTGGAAAAGGCGATGCGGCACGCGGTGAAGCTGGAGCAGTTTTACCTGATGTATCAGCCGATCGTCTGTCTGGAATCAGGCCAGGTCAAGGGATTCGAGGCGCTGGTGCGGTGGGAGCATCCGCAATACGGCGTGGTCCGGCCCGATGAGTTCATCCCCGTGGCGGAGGAGACGGGGATGATCGTGGAGATCGGGTACTGGGTGCTTCAGTCGGCCTGCCGGCAACTGGCGGCGTGGCGCAACACGCTGCCCTGCGAGTCGTTGTTCATGAACGTCAACTCCAGCCGCAAGGAACTGACCGCGCCGGGCTTTGTCAGCCGGGTGGAACAGACGCTGGCGTGGTTCGAGTTGCCGCCGGGCGTGGTGAAACTGGAGATCACCGAATCGGCGATCATAAGCCACTATCAGGAATTGACGCCGATCATGCGGCAATTGCGCGAGCTGGGCATTCCCCTGTGCATGGACGACTTCGGCACGGGCCACTCGTCGCTCAGTTGCCTGCATACCTTCCCGATCGACGTGCTGAAAATCGACCGGGCGTTCATCCGTTACATGGGACAGGGCATCGACTATACGGCCATCGTGCAGGCGGTGGTGACGCTGGCGCAAACGCTGAAGATGACGGTGGTGGCCGAGGGAATCGAGACCGAGGACCATCTGGCGCAACTTCAGGCGTTGGAGGCGGACCTGGCGCAGGGCTACTATTTCTCCAAGCCGATGACGGCCAAGGATGCCGAGCAATGGGTGAAGAATCGTGAACAGGCCGCCAGGGCCGCGATCGCCGCCGCCGCGACGACCGAATGATCGGGAAATCGGGGAACCGGGGAACCGGGGAACCGGGGAACCGGGGAACCGGGGAACCGGGGGGGGCGGGGCGGGGGGCGGGGGGGGCGGGGGGCCAAGCCATGTCATCACCGGGTAAACGGCGCGGTTTGTGCCGTCTGTGACGCCGGAGCGGCGGGCGGACAACTGTTTACACGGAATTATTTTGACGAAATGCCGGCGGTGGGGTACATATTACAAATCGAAAAGCGGCGCGGGTCGTTTCCGCCCCCTTGCCGGTGTGTGACGATTTATTGTGGAGACGCAAAGATGATTCGCCAAATTACAGGATTTTTGAAATGGTTGTCGTCCGCCGCGGCGGTCATCGCGGTTGCCTGTATAACCCTCGGCCTAAACGACGCGGCGCAGGCGTTGATCGTCAATGCCGATCCGACCGGGACCAGTAATCCCGCCCCTTACACCGCCGCGCCCACGTCCGCCGATCTGACGCATGGCGACCCCGGCTGGAACTATGTCGGCGCTTTCCTCCAAACCAACGGCGGCAACGGCACCGGCGTTTACGTCGGCAACGGCTGGGTTCTCACCGCCGGCCACGTCTCCACCGGCGGGCAGATCACTTTCGGCTCCACCTCCTTTTCCCTCACCGGAGCCCCCATCCCCCTGACCAATCCCGTCGGCGTCAGCGGCACCCCCGACCTGACCCTGCGAAAAATCAGCGGCTACCTCCCCCTCCCCGATCCGGTCATCCGCGCTTCCTCACCCACCTACAATAATCCCGTCGTCCTCATCAGCACCGGCGACGACCGCAGCAGCGCCCTGACCGCCTTCCCCAACGGCAACTCCGGCTACTATTGGGATACCTCCGCCAACGGACGCCAGCAGGCATGGGGAACCAACAATGTCTATCAATCCAGCGTCAATGTCTTCCGTGACACCACCAACGCCACCCAATGCTTTGACGTGCGATTCTCAAACATCACCGGCGAAGCGCAAGCCGCCGATCACGACTCCGGCGGAGCCGGCTTCATCTACAACAACAGCTTGAGTCAATGGGAACTGGCCGGACTCATCCTCAACATCCATAATGGCGACGTCAACGTCGCTCCCCGTCCCGGTGATCCTTACACCCCCACCGGACAGCCCGGCAACACCGCGGCATTCGGCAACTACACCTTCCTGGCCGACCTGTCCAAGTACGCCGACCAGATTAACGCCGTCGTCCCCGAACCGGCCTCCCTCGCCCTGCTCTGCCTCGGCTCACTCACCCTCCTTCGCCGCCGTCGCGCCTGAATTTGGGATAAGACGTCGCCGGCAAGGGCGGTGGGTGCATTGGGTAGTGAGTAGTGAGTAGCGGTCGGCATATGACGCGGGAACGGCCCGCTACGCTGGCTCACACGCCCCACCGCACCACTCGCTACCCGATTCGGCAAGCCACGGGTTATCCAAACATCAGGTTCAGAGGACAGGGCGAACGCATCTAAATTTTTGTGCCGGCCAAGACCATCAGCAGGTAGTCGTGATCCCAGCCGCAACGGAGGCGTTTGCTGGCCAGGCCGACCTGGGTGGTGGTTTCGGTTTTGAGCAGGTTGATCGACAATCGTCGCAGGCGGGAGAAGTTTTCGGCAGCGCGGCATGGTTGGCTTTGACCTGCAAGAGGTAATCGCCGCCGAGGCCTTATCTGATCGGCGAACCCGCTCTCGGTCACCACCGCGCCCCACCGTCGCGCCAGCCAGATCACCCGGTGGGCCTCCACCAGCGGCGGGATCGAGAATGACAACGTGCCGATCATGGCGTTGCTGATCGAGCCGCGGCGGGGCAAGACGACGAAACTGATGACGGGTCGGCCGAACGGGGAGTGGGACTGGATCGCGGCGGGCGATGCGGACGGGAAACCGTGAAGCCGCGAGCGGCGATTAGGTTGTCGCGTCGAGCGCTTCGTCGAAACGCGCGATCAGGTCTTGCGCATTTTCCAGGCCCGCGCTGATGCGGATCAGCCAGCGTGATACGCCGCGGCTTTCGGCCCAGTCCAGTTCGTTGTAGTGCGCCAGCAGCGTGTAGGGGCAGACGAGGGTGAAGTTGGTGCCGAGGTTGGGGCCTTTGCAGCAGCGCAGCGCATCATAGAATCGCGGGGCGGCATCGGGGGCGTTGCGCAGTTCGACGGACAGAAGCCCGCCGAACCCGCCACGCACCCGGCGCACCTGATCGAACGCGGCGGCGGTGGTCCGCATCGGGTAATGCACGCGACGAACCTTCGGATGGCGGGCCAGGTGTTCGGCGAGCATCGCGGCATTGGCGTTGATGCGGGTCATGCGTTCGGCGAAATCGCGGCTGTTGTGTTCGAGCACCGCGGCGTCGGCGTCGGCCAGCAGGTCTTCATGCACGGATTCCAGGGCGGATTTGAGTTGATCGTACATCGCGCCGTGACGGGAGACGATGAGGCATCCGCCGGCCACGTCGCCCGTGCCGGAGAAGAACTTGGTCAGCGACGTGGCGGAGACATCGGCCAGGTGAAGCACATCGGCGTTGACCCAGGTGGCGAGGGTTTCATCGACGACCAGCGGCCCGCCGCCCCCGGAAGCGACGCCGCGCGCCAGCGCGGCCAGTCGCACCAGGTCGGGGCTGGTGAGCAGCGGGTTGCTCGGCAGTTCGGTGAACAAACCGGCGATCGGCGTGCGGGCCAGCGTTGCGGCCAGACGATCCAGGGCGTCGGGTGTGACGGTGGGGAAGAACAGCGGCGGATGATGCGATGGACTGAATTTGTCCAGGATTTTGAGCGTATCGACGTAGGGGAAGCCGAACTGCGCGGCGGGGCGGTCGGGCCGGATTGTTCGCAGCGCGCGATGCAGCGTGAAGATCGCCGACATGCCGGTGGGATAGAGATACACATCGTCGGCCGAGGCGCCGGCGAGGGCGGCGATGCGTTGACGAAGAATGGATTTGGCGTCCGTCCCCTCTCCCTCTGAGGGAGAGGGCGCCAGCGCGCCCTCGGCGGTGCGGGAGCTGATGCCTTCGCCGGCGTGCTGCCAGTAGCATTTGGCGCGATCAGCCAGGGCGGGGGGAAAACTCGTCGCATGAAGTTCGCCTAGATTGAGTGTGTGAACCCGCGCCTCATCCCCGATGAACGCGGCGCATCGCCGGGCCGCCGATGCGTTGGGGAACACCAGCACGGCGTGATCGCGCGGATTCAAACGATGACGAATTCGCTCGAACAGTTCGCGGCAGAGCGGGTGATAGACGAATCGCGGATAGCCGGACCGCAGCGCGCTGACGACGCGCGGCTCGCCGGTTTCATAACCGACCACATCGCGCCACGTCGGCAGACAAACCGACACCGCATGGATCGCCCCCGGAAGCGGTTGGCCCAGATGTTCCGGCAAATACAGCGGATTTTGCAGCAGGGATGTCATGGTTCACACCGCGGCGAAACCGCGTTCGAGGTCTTCCTTCAAATCATCCACGTGTTCCAGTCCGACGCTGATGCGCAGCGTTTGCGGCGTGATGCCCGATTCCCGCAGGCCCTTTTCACCCATTGAGGCGTGGCTCATGGTCCAGGGTTGTTCGATGAGCGACTCGACCCCGCCGAGCGATTCAGCGAGCAGGAAGATTCGCATCGCCTCGAAAAACGCGGGTAATTTTTCCGGGGGTGCATCGACATCGCAACTGAGCATTCCGCCGAAGCCGGTTTGCTGGCGCAGCGCGATGTCGTGGCCGGTGTGCGTGGGCAGGCCGGGGTAATAGACCTTGCGGACGCGCGGATGGTGGTTCAGCCATTGCGCCAGCGCGTTGGCGTTGATTTCGTGTTGTTTCATGCGGAGGGGCAGCGTTTTCAGGCCGCGCAGGACGAGGAAGGCGTCGAACGGCGAACAGGCGACGCCCAGCGCGTTGCACAGGTATTGGATGCGTTCGACGTGTTGGGGAAGTTTGGCGATGACGGCTCCGCCGACCACGTCGCTGTGGCCATTGATGTATTTGGTCGTCGAATGCACGACGATATCGACGCCCAGATCGAGCGGTTTTTGGAAGCAGGGCGAAAGGAACGTGTTGTCGGCGATGGTGACGAGCTGGTGTTGCCGCGCCGCGGCGACGACCGCCTCGATGTCGATGATGTTCAGCAGCGGATTGCTCGGCGTTTCGATCCAGATCGCCTTGGTATGGGGCAGAACGGCGTCGGAAATCTTCCGGGGGTTTCGCAAATCGACGAACGAAAAGGTGATGCCCAGGTCGGGGAGGATTTTGTCGAACAGGCGGTAGGTTCCGCCGTAGATATCGTTGCCGGCGATGATATGGTCGCCGGATTTGAAGAGCATGGTGACGAGGGTGATGGCGGCCATGCCGGTGGCGGTGGCGACGGCGGCGGAGCCGTTTTCGAGGGAGGCGAGATTGGCTTCGAGCGCGGCCCGCGTGGGGTTGCCTGAGCGGGTGTAGTCGTAGCCCTTGTGTTTGCCGGGGGCGTCGAAGTAGAAGTTGCTGGACGGATAGATGGGCGTGGTGACGGAATTGAACGTCTGATCCTGATAGACGCCGGTGTGGATGGCACGGGTTTCAAAGCGCATACCGATGGCTCCCGATTCAAGAGGTTCGGTATGGTAGTCCCCGTTCCGATGCGTTGCCAGTTGGCCTGCGGGAGCATGACGGCTGTCGCACCTGTTTCAAGCGGGGCCGCCCACCAGATGATTGAACAACCCGAATTCGGGATAAATGAATATCCCGAAAAAAGTCACCCAAGCCGACTTGCGATTTTGGGGGTCCGTCAATGACTTTGTTTTCAGTGAAAACAAAGTCATCG
>JBAYVY010000022.1:0-19342 GCA_041674345.1 Phycisphaeraceae bacterium
AAAACGGCGTTTTTGACCCAAAAACGAGGGTTGCAAGAGCCAAAATCGACCTTTTTCGTTAGCTTTCATTGGCTGACCCTCATTATTGGCTCAAAAACGGCGATTCTCCGTGAACGGTTACGCTTTTTCAAAGAAGGTGGTCAGGGGCTTGTCGTTGGTGGCCCAGTTGACTTCGCCGTCGTAGTTCTTCACGCCGGTGTACATCGCGGTGGCGGCGGACGCCGAGTCGGTGTAGTTGCTCATGGCGAAGGTCGCGTCGGTGCCGTTGAACATCAGCGATGAGTTGTAAGCCACCGGACGACTGGCGGAATAGGTTTGCATGGCGTATTGGGCGAAGCCGTTGCCTTCATAGATGGCCGTCGAGCCGCGATAATTATCCGTCGCCACGACCGAGTTGAATCCCTGACCGTCGCTGATCATCAGGATCACGTTCTTCGGAGCCGCGCTCGCCATGCTCGCGCTACCGGCCACAAGTGCCGCCGCCAAAACTTTCATCCGTTTCATACCTTTCCCTTCAATCTTTCCAGACCACAACCACCGGCCCCGCGGCGGGAACATCCCGCGCGCATGACACCTTCGGGTCTCATCTTCAAGCCGGACCATATGGTCTGATTTATGAACAAACTTTGCCCGTGACGCAATGACACCCACGGGGGAGCTTCCATTCAGCTCTCTCGTCTGTTTCCCGACTAAGATATTACCCTTGGATAATTACCCCATGATTGCCGGTCTGTTTTTTAGACAATAAAGTTCAATTTAGATCGTGACGATGATCCCCGCGGCTTTCAGGGCAAACGCATCTAAAATTTTATCCGCGTTTTTCTGTCCGTAGGGCCTATGAACAGAATTCACTCCATGTCCGTTCAGCGATCCGATCCTTGTTTTCTGAACGCTATGGCTGATCGACTGATTTAGATGCGTTCGCCCTGGGCGGCTTTGTGTAGCGGCTTTGTGTAGTGGAGCGATCCGCCGTTGGCGCGTACACTATCGCGCTGCGTTTTGCATTCGACGGACCTGTAAGGAACTTCATTCATGGCGCGACGTGTGTTTGTGACGGGATTGGGCGTGGTATCGGCGGCGGGAATCGGCATCGAACCGCTGTGGGCGGCGGTGACGAGCGGCCAATCGAAACTCGCGCCCATCACATCGTTCGACCCGGCGGGCTTCGACGTGCGGATCGCCGGCGAAGTCGCCGATTTCAAGGCCAACAAAATCGTGCCCAAAAGCTATCGCAAAGCCACGAAGGTGATGGCGCGCGACATCGAACTGGCGGTGGGGGCGGCGGATGGCGCGGTGCGGAATGCGGGGTTGATTACGCCGGGAATCGAAAGCGAGCAGCCGCGCACTTACGAAGGCCCGCGCACCGGCGCGCACATCGGGGCGGGCCTGATCGCGGCTGAACTGGATGAACTGGCCGGCGCCTTGGCGAGCAGCCGGGACGCGGGCGGCAAGTTCGACATTCATCACTGGGGCGGCGCGGGGATGATGAATCTGACGCCGCTGTGGTTGCTGAAGTATCTGCCGAACATGCTGGCGTGCCACGTGACGATCATTCACGACTGTCAGGGGCCGAGCAATACGATCACCTGCGGCGAGGCGTCGGGGGGATTGAGCATCGCCGAGTCGGTGCGCGTGTTGCAGCGCGACAAAGCGGACCTGTGCTTCTGCGGCGGGGCGGAGAGCAAGATCAACCCGATGGCGTTTTACCGGCAAATCATGACCGGGCGATTGTCGGGCAAGGGCGAAGTCAAACCATTCGATCAAAGCGCATCGGGCACGCTGATCGGCGAAGGCGGCGGCATCATCACCATCGAAGCCCAAGACACGCTGAAAGCGCGCGGCGGCAGGGCCTACGCGGCGATACTCGGCTACGGGGCGAGCATGTCGCTTTCATCCCGCAGCGGGATTGATGCCGAACCGGACGGCGAGGGTTTGGCGGGGGCGATGATGCAGGCGCTGGCCGACGCATCGGTGAAGGCCGGCGACATCAGCGCGATCGTCGCTTACGGTTCGGGCAACCCGGCGCATGATCGCGGCGAGGCGGCGGCATTGAAGCGCGTGTTCGGCCAAGCGATCCCCGCGACGTTTTCCAGCAAGCCGTACATCGGCAACTGCGGCGCGGGTGCGGGCGGGATTGATGTGGCGATCGGCTGCAAGATGATCGCCGAGCAGGTGATGCCGGCGGTGATCGGATGCGAAACGCCGATCGACGGCATGAGCAGCGCGAAGAGCGCGGCGTCGCATTCGGCGACGATCAACCACGTACTGGTCGTTTCAACGTCATTGGGCGGGCAAAACGTGGCGATTGTTCTGGGCAGGGTGTAAGCATGATTCGCATTGACGAACCGCACATCCCGGCTGTGATTCGGCGGAAACTCAGCGAGTTGGAAGCGCTGTGCCGGAAGAATTACGTGCGCCGGCTGGACGTGTTCGGCTCGGCGTTGCGGGATGACTTCGACCCGTCGAACAGCGATCTGGATTTCATAGTTGATTTCCGTGACGATGCGCCACCGGGCGGACTGCATGGGCCGTACTTCACGCTGTTGTTTGATTTGAAGGATTTATTCGGGCGGGAGATCGACCTGGTGGAATACGTCGCCGTGCGAAATCCTTATTTCCGCAAAGAACTGGATGAAACGCGAGTGCCGATTTATGCCGAATGATGTCAAAACATGGTTGTGGGACATTCATGAGGCGCTGTCGCTGATTTCAAACGCGACGGCGGGAATGCCGCTGGAGACGTACCGCCGGGACCGAGTGATCAAAGCGGCGGTGGAGCGGCAGTTCACAATCATCGGTGAAGCACTCAATCGAATTCGCAGGACCGAGCCGCAAACTTTCGACCAAATCGACGCGGCAAAACAGATCGTCGGTTTTCGCAATATCCTCGTTCACGGTTACGACATCATCAAAGACGACATTGTGTGGCGAATGATTCAGGAAGACGTTCCCGTTTTGCTGACACAAAGTCAGAAGTTGTTGGATTCACGCAAATGAACAATTCCTCCCGCATCGTCATTACCGGCATCGGTTGGGTCACGCCGCTGGGCCACGACATCGAGAGCGTCTGGCAAAAGATGCTCGACGGTCGGTCGGCGATCACGCGCACCGACCGCTTCGACGCTTCGACGTTCCCCACGACCTTCAGCGCGCAGGTGCGCGATTACGACCCCCGGAAGTTTGTGAAACACCCGGAATACCACGAACACGTCGGCCACAACACGGCCTTCGCGCTGGGCGCGGCGCGACAGGCGTGGGCGTCGGCGGGTCTGGACGATGCAAAGATCGACCCGCATCGTGTCGGCATTTATCTGGGCAGCGGCGAAGGGTCGCTGGACTTCGACAACTACGTGGCGACGGCGCTGGCCGGTTGGCGGGAGGACAAACAGGCGGTTGATTCGGTGAAATGGGCGGCGGCGGCGAAGGCGAGTTTCACGCTGGAACGTGAGGTCGAGCAGGAGCCGAACATGCCGCTGCATCATCTGGCGATGGAACTGGGAGCGCGCGGGCCGGGCTACAACTGCCTGACCGCTTGTGCCGCCAGCACGCAGGCGATCGGCGAAGCGGTCGAGATATTGCGGCGCGGCCACGCTGATGTCATGGTGTCCGGCGGGGCGCACACGATGATTCACCCGTTCGGCGTGACGGGCTTCAACCGGCTGACCGCCCTGTCCACGCGCAATGACGATCCGGCCACCGCCTCGCGCCCGTTCAACCGCACACGCAACGGCTTCGTGCTGGGCGAAGGCGCGGGCATGGTGATACTCGAAACCCTCGAACACGCGCAATCGCGCGGCGCGAAAATCATGGCGGAAATCATCGGTTACGGTTCGTCGGCCGACGCCTTCCGCATCACCGACATGCACCCCGAAGCGCGAGGCCCGATCGCCTCGATGAAACAGGCGATGGATGAGGCGGGGCTGACGATTCACGACATTGATTACATTTCCGCCCACGGCACGAGCACCGAGGAAAACGACAAGAACGAGACGCGCGCGATCAAGGCGGTGTTCGGCGATCACGCGAAGCGCGTGCCGATCAGCAGCATCAAGAGCATGATCGGCCACCTGATCGCCGCGGCGGGATCGGTGGAGTTGATTACGTGCGTACTGGCGATCCGCGATCAGATGATTCCGCCGACGATCAACCAGATCGACCCGGACCCGGATTTGGACTTGGACTACGTGCCGAACAAGGGCCGCGCCGCGAAAGTGAACGTGTGCCTGAGCAACAGCTTCGGTTTCGGCGGACAGAATGACACGCTGATTGTTAAAAGATTTGAATAGAAAAATTGAACCGCAGAGGCGCAGAGACGCAGAGGGGAAAAAGCAGAACACCAGGACAGCAGAAAAGCAGAACAGATTGTCGGCGCGGACCCATGCTCTGCTGTTTTGCTTTTCTGCTTCATCTCTGCGTCTCTGCGTCTCTGCGGTTAGTTTTCATCTTGTCGGTTCAATCTGAAATATGACACGTCGTGCCCGCATAGTTCGCATCATCGGCTTCATCGCGCTGGCGTTGATCGTGGCGCTGTCGCTGGCCGGGTTCATCGGCTGGCGGAAGTGGCATGCGGTGCCGGGCTACTGGCATGTGGCGGCGAAGGGAACGGAGGCGGACGCGGCGCGGGCCGAGCGATTCGAGAACTGGGTCGCCTCCGAATTCACCACCGTCCGCCCATCGCCCGCCCCAATATGGTCGATCCAACTCAATGCCGACCAGATCAACCAGTGGCTCGTCGAGCAGATGCCCCGGTGGGCGGCGAATCAGAACATCAAGCTGCCGACGTGGCTGGAACATCCGATGGTGGCGATGGAACACGACCGGCTGATCGTCGCGGCACAGGTACGCCGGGGCGAATTGACGCAGATCGTGTCCCTGGTCTATCGACCTTCAACACGGAAGAACGGACCTGTCGAATTGGACCTCGTGACGATTCGCGGCGGAACGCTGGGTCTGCCGGCGGGCGCGCTGATGGATGTGATGCTCGAACAGGTCCAACCCGATGAACGCGAGAAACTGCGATCACAGCTTCAGCACATCCCACTGCGGATCAAATTGTCGGACAAGCGACACGTGGTTGTGGAACAGATGATCGTGGAGAGCGGCAGCGTGACGATGAGGTGTCGGACGGAAGGGAAATGAAGTTTCAAGTTTATCGCATGATTCATGGGATGCTGGTCTTGGACGGATGGCAGGTCGGCCGCGACCGGCGTGCGGCAAGACGATTTCGCCGACGTTCGTGCAACAGATGTTGAACGACACGGCGAAGATGAAGCCGTACCGCACGAGCATGAAGATCGACGCCGACGAGAGCCGGGAAATGGAGATCGAAACGATGTTCGGCAACCCGCTGCGCGCGGCGCGGGAGCGGGGGGTGGAGATGGTGAGGATCGGGATGCTGTACGATCAATTATATTTCATGGAGTCGGCGTATTGTTCTTGAAAAATAACCTGTTTTAGGATATCGTGGGAATATGGAGGCAGTTGCGGCAATGACTGAACTTGGATTATTCACAATTGAGGAAACCGGCAGGCGTCGCGTGCAGGGAGGCAAGGCGACGACTGATGTGCTTCTGTCCGCGCACGTCGGCGGCAATTCCGAACTGTTTCCCAAGATACTTGACCTGCATGTTCCCGTGGGCAGTGTGATCGCCGACGTGACGTACGGTTCGGGGGTATTCTGGCGAAACATTCCGAAAGGCAAGTATGTTTTGCACGCCACGGACATCGCCGACGGCGTGGACTGTCGCAAATTGCCGTATGACGCGGCATCATTGGATTGCGTCGTGCTTGATCCGCCGTACATGGAAGGTTTTTTCCGAAAGTCGAAACAGCACAAAGCCGGGAGCGGGACGCATTCGGCTTTTCGCAATTACTATTCCAACGGCGATGAGCAAGCCGAGGGAACCGCCAAATGGCATCAGGCCGTGACGGACTTGTATTTCAAGGCGGGATACGAAGCGCATCGGGTCTTGAAGGACCACGGCATTCTGATCGTCAAATGTCAGGATGAAGTCAGCGCCAATCGGCAATGGCTGACACACATCGAGATTTACAACGAATACGCAACGATGGGTTTTTACTGCAAGGATCTGTTCGTGGTGGTGCGGGAGAATCGGCCCGTCGTCGCCCGCCTCAAGCAACAGGTTCATGCCAGAAAAAATCACTCTTACTTCATGGTGTTCGTGAAATGCCCGGCTGGGAAAACAAGTCAGCGCTTGCGATCCCGCGCAATCGCGTCGAGCAACGGAAATGGATCGGCTGAAAACGGCGGCTGAGGCGGCCACGTGATCGGGACCAGCGACGCAAGCAGTTGTTGGCGCTGCGCCTTGGTGTATTTCGAGTAGGTGGATCGCGGCAAATCCTCGTTGCGGGCGAACGCGAAGTTCCACTTGCCCTCGAACCCGAAGCAATTGATCGCCAGCAGATCGAACTCACCACATAGCAGACAGGTGGTGCTTAATTTGCTGCCGTTTTTGAACTGTACGATTCTGCGATCGCTCCCGTCACATTGCGCCTTGCCGGACCATGTTCCATCGGAGTTTTCGCGGATGGAATTGGTTTGCAGGGATTTGACCTCGATGGAAAACTCCAGTCCCTTGTAAACGATGACGCGATCCCCTTTCTTTTTTCGGTTGTGGTCATCCGGCTTGACGGCATATGAGACGTCGGGATGCTTCAGCCACAAGTGTGTGAATTGAAACTCGGCCACATAGCCGAACAACATGCCGCGCAAACTGGGGCTTTGGTCAACCAGAGTCGTCAAATCGTGTGCGGAGATGTTCCAGCGATGAAGGATGGTTTCGGCGGCCTGGGCATCGGTACCGGGGGCCGCCGCGCGCAGGTCGGGCAGCGCGTCCAGAAGGATTTCAACTTCGTCGGGTTTGAGACGAAGGCGTTCGAGAATTTCTTTCGCGGTGGTGATGGGGCATCTCCTGGTTGATTTGACGAAGCAGGGAATACGGGTCCAGATGGAGCGCGTCGGCCACTTCAAGGAACTCGATGACATCCAGCCGGCGTTCGCCCCGTTCATACTTTGAAACAAACGATTGAGGTCGCCCCAGTCGTGAGGCCACGTCCGCCTGCGTCAGAGCATGCGACTTTCGTGCCGCGATCAGCAGCGGACGCAAACGCTCATACTTGCTGGAGTAAATTGATTTCGTCACGCGATCACCCATGAAACCATACACACTAAACCCATCACGGGTTAAACCCAAAACAGGTTTTCAGGATGAATTCGCCGGCGGGGAACCGGAAGCGGAATGCTTCGGGGACCGAGGGGGATTAGAATGCGGGGCATGAGCACAGACACACCCGTTGTTGAAATGGAAGGACTCAAGACCCGGCTGATGGTGGGGCTTGAGATACATGTGGAGTTGGCGACGCGGAGCAAGATGTGGACCAGCGCGCCGAACGTGGCGCATGCGGACTATTTTGACGCCGAGCCGAACACGTTGCTGGACCCGGTGGTGATCGGGATGCCGGGGACGCTGCCGGTGATGAACGGGAAAGCGGTGGAGATGGCGATTCGCGTGGGGCTGGCGATGGGGTGCGAGATCGCGCGGTGGTGCAAGTGGGATCGCAAGAGTTATTACTATCCCGATTTGCCGAAGAATTATCAGATCAGTCAGTATGATCTGCCGCTGTGCGGCAAGGGCGTGATGGAGGTGGCGGTGAGCGATGAGCCGGACGCGGCGATGAGGCCGGTGCGGATCATCCGGGCGCATTTGGAAGAGGACGCGGGGAAGTTGCTGCACGAAGCGGTGGGGGGGGGGATGATTGATTATTCGATTGTGGATTTGAACAGGGCGGGGACGCCGTTGTTGGAGATCGTGACGGAACCGGACTTTGTGACGGCGGGTCAGGTGGTGCGGTTTGGTCAGACATTGCGGAACATTTGCCGGTTTTTGGGCGTGACGGAGGGGGTGATGCAGCGTGGGCAGATGCGGTTTGAGCCGAACATCAATGTGGCGATTGAGAAGGATGGCAAGACGTACAAGACGCCGATCGTGGAGATCAAGAATCTCAATAGTTTCAAGGCGGTGCAGGGTTCGATTGAGTATGAGCATGAGCGACAGGTGATGCAGTGGTTGGAGGATGGGAAGGTGATGTCGCCCGGAAGTAAGAGTACGCGGGGGTGGGATGATGCGAAGGGTGTGACGGTGTTGCAGCGGGAGAAGGAGGACGCGCATGATTACCGGTATTTCCCGGACCCGGATTTGGTGCCGGTGACGGTGGGGGAGGAGTGGTTGGAGGAATTGCGGGCGACGATCCCGGAACTTCCGGTGGCGAGGGAGAGGCGGTATGTGACGGAGTACGGATTGAACGTGCGGGATGCGAGGGCGTTGGTGGGTGAGCGTGATGTGTGTCTGTTTTTCGAGGCGTTGGTGAGTGAAGGCGTTGAAGGCAAGCGGGCCGCGACGATTTGCAGGAATAATCTGGCGCGGCTGGCGAACGAGCGGGGGTGCGGCGTGCATGAGTTGGGGATCAGTGCGAAACAGGTGGCGGGGATTGACGCGATGCAGCGGGAGAACCAGATCAGCTCGAACGGCGCGGATACGTTGTATGGGAAGTTGTGTGCTTCGGGGGATGAAGGCATGACGGTTGAAGAAGCGGCGAAGAAATACGGTTTGATTCAGGTAAGTGACGATTCGCAATTGGATGGGTGGGTGATGAGCGCGATACTTTGCCAGCCGCAGGCGGCGGAGGATGTGAGGGCGGGAAAGACGGCGGCGATCGGACGGCTGGTCGGTGAAGTGATGAAGCAATCGGGCGGGCAGGCGAACCCGAAACTGATTCAGGCGAAATTGAGGGAGAAGTTAACCCCTGGGAGTTAGAGGCGGTTGAGCGACCGCCCGCCCGCTGAAGCGGGCGGGCCGAGGGGGAAATGCAATATCGTGGGCGGCGGGGGCGTCTTTGGGTTGGGGCTTGTTGTCACTTGCGCGTTAGGATGATGGTATGAACAGGACCATGCGAATGATCGTGATGGGGTGGCTGGTGGTGTTCGTCGCGGCGCGGTTCGCTGCGGGCGCGGGCACTTCCGGGGGCGGGGGGTGGCTGACCGATGACAAGGCGAATGACAAGTGGACCGTATCGGAGGCGGCCCCCGGAAGTAACCCCGCCTCCGGAAGTGTGACATTGACCATTGATGCGCAGGCGTCGAAGTACCCGCGGCTGGCGTTGTCGCTGGAGCATATGAAACGCGGGCCTGTGACGATGAGCATCCAGACGGACGCGAAATACGTCAGCGTGTTGGTGGGTTCCAAACGGGTGCGGCTGGAGTTGGGGGACCGGACGCATATGGTGAGGATGGATGCGGCGGCGGCCCCCGGGAGGGCGGGCATCACGCTGGACGGCAAGAGCGATGAGAAGATGAATGAATCGTGGAAACAGGGCGTGGAAAGCGCGAAGGCGGATAAGGTGGAGTTGCGGTTCGGCAAGTGCGAAGGGGTGAAGATCGAACTAACGCAAGGCAATTATGGGAGTGGAGGAGACGATGCGACCGCGAAGCCGCAAGCGGCCCCCGGAAGTAACCCCGCACCGGGAAGTGAGAAGCCGGCGGAACAAGAACCATTGAGCAAGGAGGAGTTGGGGAAACTGGCGGACAGCGCGGTGTTGGAGTTGGTGGTTGATCGCGGCGAGGATGCGCGGGCGTCGGGGGCGACGGTGACGGTGCTGGACCTGGCGGGGCACGGGGTGGCGATGCTGCATGAGTTGATCGGCGCGACGAAGGTGGAGGCGAGGCGCGCGGGGTTCGCGGAGGCGATTCCGGCGCGACTGACGGCGATCGACGCGGAGCATGATCTGGCGCTGGTGCAATTGGATTTGAGCAACCCGCTGGCGCGTGCGGTGGTGCGGTTCATCGAGGTGGCGGAGGATCAGCCCAAGAAAGGGGACAATGTTTGGGCACTGGCCCCCACCCCCGCCCCCGGAAGTAACCCCGGAAGTGTTGCTAAGCCGCAAGCGGCTGGCACGGCGGGGGATTCGCAGTTACAGGCGATGAAGGTGGTGAAAGTCGCGGCGAATACGGCTGAGTTGGATCGGCGGACGCAGGCGGTGTTAACGCACAGTTCGTCAACGCAGTGGCTGGAGGTGGATGCGGTGTTGGACGCGGCCCGCAGCGGGGGGCCTGTGGTCAATGAACGGGGGCGGTTGGTGGGGATTGGAACGTGGGTGTGGGTGGCGAAGCGGAAAAGTTCGCCTGTGGTCAGCGCGACGCATGTGAAAGCGTTGCTGGCGGCCCACGGGGGGGATGCGTCGGACGCGGCGTTGGGATGGGAGGGATTGATGAAGCTGGAGCGCGGGCCTGTGATGCGATACACGACGTTTCCGAGATTAAGTCAGAGGGACGAAGGGACGGAGGGACGAAGGGACGAAGTGGGGATCGGCTCCGCCTCTTTCCCTTCGTCCCTTAGTCCCTCCGTCCCTCCGTCCATTTCTTCCGTTCCTTCGTCCCTTTGGCTGGAGGTTCGCAGGCAGGTTCGGTTGTTGGAGCAGAACGAGTTGTGTCCGGTGTGCAAAGGGGAGGGGTTGTATTATCAGCGGAAGCAGGTGGGGACGAGCAAGAGCGGGGGGTTGGCGGTGCCGATGTATGTGAGTATGCCGGAGGTTTGTCCGCGATGCGGGGGGACGGGGTTGAATGAGGGGAAGGTATTGGAGCCACTGTTGGAACGTGCGGCGAGGGCGGCGGCGAGGGTGGCGGCATCGGGCGAGGATGACAAGGAGTGGGTGACGACGCGGGACCAGTTGACGGGCGTGCTTAAAAAGCTGGGGGAGGAACATTACGCGGGCCTGGCGAAACTGACGGCCGGGCGTGTGAAGACGGTGCTGGGCGGCGGGCCTGCGCAGATCGGCCAGCCGGTGGTGGTGGTGGGAACATTGCTGAAGAAGATCCATGTGCCGGGAGCTAAACTTCCGGTGGCGGGGGGTGGACTTCCGGGGGTGAGGTTGGGGGATGTGAAGGATAAGGATGCGCAGCGGGTATTGGTGGGTGATGCGGTGTATGTGGGGGAGGGTGATGAACGGTTGGCGTTGGTGACCGGTGAATTGGCGGGGTGGGTGGTTTACAGCGAGGACGAGCCGGCGGTGGCGGTGGTGGGCCGGGCGTGGGTGGTGCCGCTGGACCAGTCGAAGGTGGACGAGGCGGTGAAGAAACAGAAGGACGCGATTGACGAGGCGAACCGCAAGGCGAAGGAACTGGAACGGCAAATCGAACAGCAGCAACAGGAACAACAGCGTCAGCAGCAACAGAAGACCAACAGCAATAACAACAATCCGTTGTATAACTGATTGCGGTGGAGTGGCTTGCGGGATTCGGGATGCGGGATGCGGTGTGCGGGATGCGGTGTGCGGTGTGCGGGATGCGGTGTGCGTATTCGTCGCATCCCCGCGTCCCGCAAGCCGCATCCCGCAAAGCGCATTCGGCACTGGCTGTCAGGGGGGCTGGGCGGGTAACATGGTGCCAACAATAGGAAGGCAGCGGCCCGATGGCGATTGCCCGATCGTCGGGGCCTGCCGCGTAAAGGACGGCATTGACGGAACGTACAGATAAGGTCGGCGATCGAAATACGGATCAGCCCGTGGTGTCGGGTGCTGGAGCGGGGGGCGCTGCGCCGATGGTCGCTGCGGGAGCCGCCGTTGCCAAGCCCGGCATCGTCAAGCGGGTGCCGTTGCCGACGGGTACGGGGATGAAGTTGCGGATGTGGGTGTGGTTGTTTTTGTCGGTGTTGCTTTGCCTGCCGCCGCTGGTGATTGAGTTGGGGGTACCGAAGACGACGTTCACGATGGAGAAGATCGCGTTGCTGTCGAGTCGTGAGACTTGGCAGCATCAGCGGGCGGGGCAGGGTGATGCGTGGCTGGTGCCGACGTGGAACGATCAGCCGCGGGTGAACAAGCCGCCGCTGGTGGTCTGGCTGAACATGCTGGCGTGGAGCGACCTGAACCCCCGGAATGTTGATCCCCAATTATTGGTCTGGCGGGCGCGGCTGCTGGCGGTGGGCATGGTGATGCTCGGCTTGGTAGGCACCTACTGGTTGAGTTACAGCATCGGCGGGGTGCGCGTCGCGGCGATGTCAACGCTGATCGTCGGCACCTGTTACATCATGCTGCGTCACGGTCGGCTGGCGACCTACGATATCCACCTGTTCGCATGGACCACGCTCAGCATCGCCGGGGGCTTGTGGGCGATGCGTCCGCTGAGGCCGGTCAACTGGACGGGCCGGCGTGTGCTGGGCTGGCTGTTCGCGGGCATCGCCCTGGGCGCGGCGATCATGACCAAGGGGCCTGTCGCCGCGCTGTTCATGGCCGTGCCGCTGGCGATGGTGATCGCGGTGTGTCCGCAGCGCCGGGTGGGCAACGCGATCGGGCTGCTGTTCGCGTTGCTGGCCGGGGCGTTGCTGGCCGCTCCTTGGTACATGTACGTCATCGAAAAGTTCCCCGACGCCTTCAAACTCATGGAACATGAATATGCCGCCGGTCGCGCCGAGCGGCAGACGACGTTTTACTACCTGCTCATCTTCGTCCTGGCGTTTCCGTGGACGGTGTATCTGATCGGCGCGATGCCCCAGCCGTTCGTGCGCGCCGCCGGCGAACATCGCCGCCGGTTGCTCATCGGCTGGACCTGGTTCATCGGCATGATGCTCATCCTCGCCATCCCCGACGCCAAGCAGGACCGCTATCTGCTGCCGCTGCTGCCGGCGGTCGGCGTACTGGTCGCGCAACTCTGGGCCTACCAGGCGTACCTCGCCGATGAAAACCTGCCCGATCCCGGCGTGAACATCCTGCGAATCCCCCACTGGCTCATGCTCGTCATCGGCTCCATCGCCCTGCCCGTGTTCGTCATCTATCAGAACGACCTGGTCGCCCGCGGCTGGTTGAAGGATGTCGAGCTGCCGGGGGTCGGTTTGACGCTGGCGATCTGCGTGGGTGTCGCGCTCCTGGCCGTCGCATTGTTCGGCGCGATTCAGCACTGGCGGTGGAAGCCGGTGCAGGCGTTCGGCGCGACGTTCGTCTGGATGCTCATTGCCGGCTCGTTCGTGCAGGCCAGTTACGTCCACAGCTACCACGGCCGCTACGACCCCGCCGCCGACGCCCGCAAGCTCGCCGCCGTCGCCGCCGATGATCCGGTCTATTGCTTTTACGACCCGGCCCAGGACGCCCGCCCCGACGCCCAAAGTCCCGGCAACTTCTGGCCGGAGGAAAACTTTCTCTTCTACGCCGGCCGCTCCATTCACACCGCCACCGAAGACGAACTGGCCGCGCTGGCCGCCAAGCCCTGTTACATCATGCTTCGTCTCGATGACAAGGCCACCAACGCCGGCAAGCTCACGTTCCACGGTTTCACCCCCGTCTTCGATTTCTCCGACGGCCGCGTCGTCAAAGGCATCAACACCGACAAGTGCCGCCTCTATCGTTCCCCCGCGATTACTCAATCCAAATAAAGCCACAGAGGCACAGAGGCACAGAGAAATCCATTAAAATATGTTTCTTTACCTCTGTGTCTCTGTGCCTCTGTGGTTAATTCTTATGAGCAACATCGAACTCTCCATCCTCGCCCCCGCACACAACGAACAGGACAATATCGAAGGTCTGGTCGCCGATGTCGCCGCCGCACTGAAAGACACCGCCATCGCCTTCGAGATGGTCATCGTCAACGACGGCTCCACCGACGCCACTCCCGCGCGACTCCTCGAACAGATGCGAAAACATCCGTTCCTGCGCGTCTTCCGAATGACCCAAACGCCCCCCGGCAAAGGCAACGGCCAGTCCGCCGCGTTCCACGCGGGCATCCGCGCCGCACGCGCGCCGCTCATCGCCCTCATGGACGCCGATCGCCAAAACGATCCCGCCGATTTGCCGGCGATGCTCCAATTGTTGCGCGAGAAAAACGCCGACATGGTGCAGGGCGATCGCTCACATGCCCGCAAGGATACGCTGGTGCGCCGCGTTTCCAGTTGGGTCGGACGAACCTTCCGCAAACTCGTCCTCAACGACACCATCCGCGACACCGGCTGCTCCCTCCGCATCTTCAAACGCGAAATCGGCCTCCAACTCCCCCTCCAATACAAAGGGCTTCACCGCTTCATCCCCGTGTACGCCCGAATGCTCGGTTACACCGTCATCGAAATGCAGGTCCATCACCGCCCCCGCGTCGCCGGCACCGCCAAGTACGGCATCTGGAACCGCGCCCTCCCCGGCCTGCTCGACCTGCTCGCCGTCCGCTGGATGCGCTCCCGCCTCAAACCCGTCCAATGCGAACCCGTCGCCCCCGGCAACGACGAAGTCACGATATGAAACCCTACATCCTTTCAATCTTCGTTATCACAGTGATCGGGCTTGCCTCAACGCCTTGCTTCGCGGAATCCGACCCCGCACTGGTCAAAATCAAACTCACCGCCACCCTCCAAAAAACACCCGACGGCCTGCGCTATCGCGTCACCCGCGACGACGGCTCCACGCAATGGCTCACCCCCGATGAATTCACCACCTGGATTTATCACGACCAAACCTCCCGCTCTTTCATCGAATCCCTTTTCAATATCTCCAGCCCCGCCGGCATCGCCTGGGTCGCCCTCGGCCTGCTCGGACAAGTCCTCTTCACCGGACGAATGCTCGTCCAGTGGCTCGTCAGCGAAAAAGCCAAACGCTCCGTCGTGCCCCCCGTCTTCTGGTGGCTCTCCCTCATCGGGGCCTCCATGCTCACCCTCTACTTCCTCTGGCGACAAGACATCGTCGGCGTGCTCGGCCAGGCCTTCGGCTGGCTCATCTATACCCGCAACCTTTGGATGATCTATCGTCCCCACAACCCCCATCCCGTCCCCCTCACCGCCGACCCCGCCCCCGAACCCGAACTCGAACAGTCATCCTCGAAGCCCCGGTATGCCCGTCTTCGGGCTTACCGGGGATGATTCCTCCCGTCATGCCCACCCCCCTCCGCATCCTCGACGCCAACGCCAATCGCGCCCGCGAAGCCCTCCGCGTCCTCGAAGACGCCGCACGCTTCCTGCTCGACGATTCGCAACTCTCCTCGCAATTCAAACAACTGCGTCACGACCTCGCCGCCGCCCTCGCTCCGTTCCCCGATCTGCCCCTGCACCGCGACACCCCCCACGACGTCGGCACACGCATCACCACACCATCCGAATCCCACCGCCCCAACATCGCATCCGTCACCACCGCCGCGGGAAAACGCCTCACCGAAGCCCTCCGCACCCTCGAAGAATTCGCCAAGCTCCCCAAGGCCGTAGCCCTTCAGGGCTACGGCTCGGCCAGCCCGCTTCAGCGGGCGGGGAGTCTTGGCACCCAATTTGAATCATTGCGCTACCGCGCCTACATCCTCGAATCAGCGATCCATCGCCGCTTCGCCCTTCCCGACCCCCGCAAGTGGAAACTCTGCGTCCTGGTCACCGAATCCCTCTGCACGCACCACCCCTGGTTCGACGTCGCCCAAGCCGCCCTCGACGCCGGGGCCGACTGCATCCAATTACGCGAAAAAAATATCGAATCCGCCGACCTGCTCGACCGCGCTCGCCGCCTGGTCGAACTGATCGCATCATTTAACGACGCGATTCCATCGCGTGCCGCCATCATCAACGACCGCATCGACATCGCCCTGGCCTCCAACGCCCACGGCGTCCACCTCGGCCAATCCGACCTGCCGATTGCCCACGCCCGCAATATCGCCGGCCATCGACTCCTCATCGGTGTCTCCACACACAACCTCACCGAAGCACGACACGCCGCCAAACAACAAGCCGATTACCTCGGCGTCGGCGCCATGTTCCCCACTTCCACCAAAAATCGAAAACCCACCGGCCCCCGCTACCTTCGTCAATTCCTCAAACAATTCCCCGACCTCCCCCATCTCGCCATCGGCGGAATCACTCCCGACAACATCCACGAACTGGTCAACGCCGGCGTCCGCGCCGTCGCCGTCAGCTCCTGTGTGTGCAACGTCAAATCCCTTCCGGAGGTCGCCCGCATCACCCGCCGACTCCGCCGCGCGATCCCCTGAGGCCGTACCGCTTCAGCGGTACGGCGGTCACTCCCGCAACTCATTTCTGTGTTGGCTTTAATCCCGCCAACCACGCATCCAACCGCGAGCTCAATTCATCCCGCGCTTTACGGAACGCTTCCAGTTTTTCTTCATCACTTCCGGGGGCCGCCGCCGGATCATTCACCGACCAGTGCATTCGTTCCTGTGCGCCGGGCCAGATCGCCGGGCATCGCTTGGCCGCACCATCGCACACCGTAATCAAATACCGCACCGGTAACCTCCCCAAATACTCCTTCACCCCCTTCGACCACTGCCCCTCCATGCTGATCCCCAACTCTCCCACCGCGCGAATGGCGAACGGATTCACCGACCCCGGCTCCAACCCCGCGCTGAACACATCAAACCGATCCCCCGCCTTGTGACGCAGCAACGCCTCCGCCATCTGACTCCGCGCCGAGTTCGCCGTACACAAAAACAATACGTTCTGCTTCTTCATTTCTTGATGTTCCGATGTTGTTCGACTCTTTCAAGCACGGGATGACGCCGTCTTCGGCGGCAGACCGTGGTGTTCCTTGAACCACTTTCGTTGCCCCCACAACGCCACGTTCACCAATCCGATCATCACCGGCACCTCCACCAGAGGCCCGATCACCGCCGCGAACGCCGCTCCGTGCCCGATCCCGAACACCGCCACCGCCACCGCGATCGCCAATTCAAAATTGTTGCTCGCAGCCGTGAACGCGATCGTCGCCGTCTTCGAGTAATCCGCCCCCGCCATCTTCCCCATCCAGAAACTCACCGCGAACATCGCCGCGAAATAAATCAGCAGCGGCAACGCGATCAACCCCACATCCCACGGTCGGCTCACGATTCGCTCCCCCTGGATCGCAAACATCACCACAATCGTGAACAACAAAGCCCCCAGCGTCATCGGCGATATCTTCGGTATGAACCTCCCCTCATACCAATCCCGCCCCCGGAAGTTGACAAGCACCAATCGCGTCACCATTCCCGCCACGAACGGCACACCCAGATAGATGAACACGCTCCGCGCGATCGACCCCATCGTGATCGCCGACAAATCCACATCCCCCAGCGACACGCCAATGAGCGGCGGAATCACCCTGATGAACAACCACGCATAAACACTGTAAAAAAACACTTGGAACACGCTGTTGAACGCCACCAGCCCCGCCGCGTACTGCGTGTCCCCCTTCGCCAGTTCGTTCCACACAATCACCATCGCGATGCACCGCGCCAGCCCGATCATAATCAAACCGATCATGAATTCCGGATGCCCGCGCAGAAACAGCACCGCCAATCCAAACATCAGCACCGGCCCGATCACCCAGTTCTGAACCAGCGACAACCCCAGCACCTTCACATTCCGAAATACGTCCGGCAACTCCTCGTACCGAACCTTCGCCAACGGCGGGTACATCATCAATATCAATCCCGCCGCGATCAACCAATTCGTCGTCCCCACTTCAAACTTCGACATGAAATCATTGATCCCCGGCAGCAGATACCCCAACCCAATGCCTAATCCCATCGCACCAAAAATCCACACGGTGAGATACCGATCCAAAAACCCCAGCTTCTTCGCAACATGCTCGCTCATACCGTCACCTCACACTCGGCCCGCCCGCTTCAGCGGGCGGGGTGTCTTTTGATCTCAACAACATCCCGTCCCACATCCACATCCCTTCCGCGCCACCACATCCACACTCGCCACATAATCCGCCGGTTGCGTTCCACCCGGCAACTTCGACGCGATCTGCTGATACAATCCGTCCCCCGCATTCACCAACGCCTCGACATACCCCTTCTTCGGCGTCAACACCACTTCCTTCAACCCCGCCTCCTCCACCATCGCCCGATACTCCTCCATCCTCACCGCTCCCGCGACACACCCGACCAGCGCGGAAACCATGCTCTTAACTTCCGGGGGCAGCGGCCGAAGCAACGCCATGTCACTGGCCGCAACCCGCCCGCCCGGCTTCAACACCCGCGCGATCTCACGCCAAACCTGCTCCTTGTCAGGTGACAAGTTAATCACGCAATTGCTTATCACCACATCCACGCTCCCGTCCGCCACCGGCAAATGCTCAATCTCCCCCAATCGAAACTCCACATTCGCCAACCCCGTCGCCTTCACATAACTCGCGGTGTTCTTCCGCGCCAACTCAATCATGTCCGCCGTCATGTCCACGCCGATCACCCGTCCCCCCGCCCCCACTCGCGGACCGGCCAAAAACACGTCAAACCCGCCACCGCTTCCCAAATCCAAAACGACCATGCCTGGCTCCAATCCCGCGATCGCCGTCGGATTCCCGCACGACAATCCAAGGTTCGCGCCCTCAGGCAAACCCGCCAACTCCTCCCGCCCATACCCGATCTGTTCCGCCAGAAAATCCGAACTCAGCGGCTCCTTCCTCGCCGTCGAACAACAACACCCCCCGACAGGGGTTGCTTCGCCGCAACGCTCCCCCGCCCCACGCGCCATCGCCCCATACTCCTCCCGCACCGTCTTCCGCACCGCTTCACTTCCGGGGGTCACTGTCATCGCACACATCCTTTCCAGGCCGTAGCCATTCAGGGCTACGGCAATCGGCCCGCCCGCTTCAGCGGGCGGGGAGTCTTACGATCTATAACACTCCGCCAATTCCCCCAACCCCTTCTTCTTCGCGCAACACACCTGCTTCGCATCCCCCTTCACCACGTGCTCATCCTTCAACGCCCCCACCACCCACCGCAGCGCCTGCCGCTCAATCAATCCCCCCTCCCGCCCGATCAATCGGTAATAATGCCACCGCCCCTCTTTCCGCCGCTCCACCAACCCCGCGTCATACAACATCCCCAAATGCTGCGACACCGTACTCGGCGAAAGCCCCAGCACATCAATCAACTGACAAAGACACAACTCCCCGTCCCGCAACGCCATCAGCGCCCGCAACCGCGTCTCATCCGCCAGCGCCTTGGTAATCGTCAATAAATCCCGCATCGCGTTTCACTCCGTCACTTCGGCAATCACCGAATTATACCCCGCGAATGTTCCTCGTCAATTCCCCCGGACACGTCCCCCCGCTATTGCGGCTTGCCTCCGCGCCTTCCCCCAAGGCCGCCCACCTTCAGGTGTACGGCAGTCCCCCTCATGTGTTCCGCCGATCCGGGTGCATGACAGTTTTCGCGGGGGGATAGCCGACAAGATGTAGTGGTGGGTCGCCCCGGACGGCGATCCGACGGCAGCCAACGAGCAAGGTAGCCGTTCACGGATTTCAATGCAACAGGGCGGGCTTGACCGATATAGCCGGGGATGACGGATGACCAGATCGAATCGTTGAGCGAGCC
>JBAYVY010000023.1:0-19217 GCA_041674345.1 Phycisphaeraceae bacterium
TCCGACGACCCGGTCGCCGCCGAGCAATACCTCGCGGTTTCATTCCAGCTCGCCCCCTACCGTGAAACCGTCGATGGGCTTATCAAACCCTACCTCGCCGCGATGTCCAAAAAGCAGCTCGACGCACAAGCCGCCAAGTTCCTCGCCGACCAGAAAACCAGCCCCAACACCACCGGCCCCGCCAAAGACGCCCTCACCCAAGCCCTCAAACCCCCGGCTCCCGAAGCGCCCAAAACCGGCAAATGAGCAAAGCCGCTCGCGGCTTGCCGAACTGTTTCAAAACACCTGAGTTCGGGATAAGAAACCATCTCAGAATGAACCGCAGAGGAAATGGGCCACGAAGGCGCGAAGACGCGAAGGAACATAAATTGAAAATGTATTCCTTCGCGTCTTCGCGCCTTTGTGGCCCATCCGTTTGTCCTCCTGCGGCGGGCGACTGAATGCGGTGGCCCTATCCCGAACTGAGGTTAATAATGCCCGCGCTTAAACAAGATATCTCCGTCTTGTAATTTGTTTTGGAATCCGATAGTCTGTTCTGCCCGTATATCAACAGGCACGGGACCGGCCAGGCCGGACGTTGTTGGTACGCCTGTGCCCGGTTCCACCCCGCCCGCCCCCCCTTTTAGGAGACGCCAGAAATGGGTTCCCGGATTAAGAATCTTTTGATTCTCGGTGTTTTTGCAACCTTGTTGATCGCAACCTCCGTCATGGCGCAGTCGGACGTTTCCGCTCCGGTTTCGCCGGGCGCGGCGGTCGCTCCCGCGGCTATTCCGGAGGCGGGGGCCGTGCTGGAAATCGCCGGCGATGTCCCCAGCGCCATTCCCGGCGTCTGGTACCTGGCGCCCATCGGTGCCGTCGCGGCCCTGTTCATGGCGTTCATGTTCTACAAGAGCATGATGAGCCACACCGAAGGCGAACCGGAAATGGTTCGCATCGCACAGGCCGTTCGCCAGGGCGCATATGCGTATCTCAGCGCTTCGCGCAAGATCATCATGGTTGTCTTTGCCGCGTTGATCGTCGTGTTGCTGCTGCTCAGTTACGGGCTTCATCTTCAACCGGCGCTGTCCGCCCTGGGTGTGCCGATCGCGGGATTCTTCAGCGGGCTGTGCGGTTACTTCGGCATGAGAACCGCCACCAACGCCTCCGCACGCACCACCGCCGCCGCCAAGCAATCGCTCAACGACGGCTTACGCGTCGCCTTCCGCGCCGGGGCCGTCATGGGCCTGTGCGTCACCGGCTTCGCCCTGCTGGACATCAGCGTCTGGTTCTATCTGCTGACGCAGGTGTTCCCCGAAGTCGGCAACAACTCCATGAACACCATCACCACCATCACCCTCAGCTTCGGCATGGGCGCGTCGCTCCAGGCGTTGTTCGCCAGAGTCGGCGGCGGCATCTACACCAAGGCCGCCGACGTCGGCGCCGATCTGGTGGGCAAGGTCGAAGCCGGCATTCCCGAAGACGATGCCCGCAATCCCGCGACCATCGCCGACAACGTCGGTGACAACGTCGGCGACGTGGCCGGCATGGGCGCCGACCTTTACGAGTCGTACTACGATTCCATTCTCGCCGCCGCCTCCCTCGCCGCCGCCACCGCATATGCGATGGGCCTCAGCTCCGTTCACACCATGAAGCTCGTCGCCGCGCCGGCCTCCCTCGCCGGTATGGGCATCATCTGCGCCATCCTCGGCGTCTTCCTGGTCCGCACCAAAGAAGGCGCGTCCATGAAGCAACTCCTCAAAGCCCTCCATATGGGCGTCTGGGGCGCCAGCGCACTCATCATCATCGGCTCCGGCGCGCTGTTCTACTACCTGCTGAACGATGTGCCCGGCGTCTCCTGGCTGGGCATCTGGGTCTCCATCATCACCGGACTGATCGCCGGACTGGTCATCGCCTGGGGAACCGAATATTACACCTCCTACGAACACAAGCCCTGCCAACGCATCAGCGAGCAATCCCAGACCGGACCGGCCACCGTCATCATCTCCGGCCTGGCCGAGGGAATGCTCTCCACCTGGATCCCCATGATTACCACCGTCGTCGCCATTCTCGTGGCGTTCGGTTCCGCCGGTGGTTTCGACGATAAGCCCGGCGCGTTCCTGCTCGGCGTCTTCGGTGTCGGCATCGCCGCCGTCGGCATGCTCAGCACACTCGCCATCACCCTCGCCACCGACGCCTACGGCCCCATCGCCGACAACGCCGGCGGCAACGCCGAAATGACCCACCAGCCCCCCTTCGTCCGCGAACGCACCGACATGCTCGATTCCCTCGGCAACACCACCGCCGCCACCGGCAAGGGCTTCGCCATCGGCTCGGCCGCGCTCACCGCGCTCGCCCTGCTCGCTTCCTACGTCACCACCGTGCAGGAATCCCTCGTCAATATCTCCACGGGAACCACCGTTCATCTGGCCGGCGGCACCGTCACCGATGCCGTCGTTTCCTTCGGCGCCAACGCCGCTCCCGTGCCCGTGATGAAAATGTCCCTGCCCCAGGTGCTCTCCCTTTACAACGTCACACTGATGAACCCGATGGTTCTCTGCGGCTTGTTCATCGGCGTCATGTTCGTCTTCGTGTTCTGCTCGCTGACCATGAACGCCGTCGGTCGCGCCGCGTTCAGCATGATGAACGAGTGCCGCCGGCAGTTCGGCATCATGAAATCCGCCTTCAAATCCAAGGGCATGAGCGACGCCGATATCGCCGATCCGATGAAGTGGCCCTACTCCGTCGAATCCGCCGGCAAGACCTACCCCGACTACGCCCAGTGCGTCAACATCTCCACCAAGGGCGCGCTGCGCGAAATGATCGTCCCCTCGCTCATGTCGGTGCTCATCCCCATCGTCGTCGGCCTGATCCTCGGCGTGGCCGGCGTCATGGGCATGCTGGCCGGCGCGCTGGTCTCCGGTTTCGCCATGGCCATCTTCATGGCCAACTCCGGCGGCGCCTGGGACAACGCCAAGAAATACATCGAAGCCGGACACCTCGGCGGAAAGGGCTCGCAGAATCATAAGGCCACCGTCGTCGGCGATACCGTCGGCGACCCCTTCAAAGATACCTCCGGCCCCTCCCTCAACATCCTCATCAAACTCATCTCCATCGTCTCCGTCGTCTTCGCCGGTCTCATCGTCAAGTTCAGCCCCATGATCGCCGGCTTCCTCCACCTCGGTAACTAAGGACGTAACACTTCAGTGCTACGGCGGCGGGGGCAATTCATTGCCCCCGCCGAACACGGAAAACCCCCGGAAGTAAACCCGGAAGCAAACCCTCACAACCCCCCACGGGCGACCCGACTTCGGGTCGCCCGTTTTCCATCACCTGTCTCCAACGTCCCATTTTCCACCTTCCCGCCCTCCACCTTTGCCATCCCCGCCGCCCGGCGGCGCACCCTCATGTCGCATCCATCCGCCGATGCGCGTTAACTTCTTGTCGCGCCGCCGCTCACGATTTTTGTTTTTTTCGTATCGCGTCGTCCAAGCCGTGCCGCGCCGATGCGCACCTGTCGCGGCCCCACAATCGTGCTACGCCGATGGACGACCCGACGTTAGGGTATTGATGCCCCAAACGCGACATCCCGGTGCGCACTCGCATCGTTTGGAAGCCCATTCGCCCCCGGTTTGCGATTTCCTCAATCCTCCCGCGACACCCCGGTGCGCCGATAGCAAGATCGTATAGGTTTTCATCGCCCCCCGGAAGTGGCCCCCGCCGCCGGCAGGCCGTAGGGTTTCAACCCTACGGCCCGAACGCGGACAACACCGCGCCCCCCCCACGGGCGATCCGCCTTCCGGGTCATCCTTTTTATTTTTCGCCCCCTCCGACACGCCTATCATGCATCATCGGGCCACTTCCACTTTTGAAAGGAACACATATGCTGCGCTGGGCGTTGATCTTCTTCATCGTCGCGATCGTCGCGGGTCTGTTGGGCTTCGGCAACATCGCCGGGGCCGCCACCGGCATCGCCAAAATCCTCTTCTTCATCTTCATCATCATCTTCCTGATCTCCCTCATCATGGCACTGGTGAAAAAGTAACAATCGCAGGTTGTGTCCGCGTCCTTCCCGCCGCTCGCGGTAACTTCCGGCTTCGCGAAGCCGCAAGCGGCGGAGAGTGCCGCATCCCCGACGATCACCCGCTCAATTTCCGTTGGCGAATATCCCGTCGCCGCGATAGACTGAATTCGCCTCATCGGGCACGATCAAGTGGCCCGGAGAACGCAAGAATGGCGGAATACCAATTCACCGATTACTTCGCGAACCAAGTTCTTCGCAAGCGGCCATATCTGAAGAAAGAGTGGTGTGTTTACGTCATCGAACACGCTGTGCGTTGTGAACCCCAGGAACTCAACCGCTATCGCTTCCGGGCGGCGATCCCAGAATTGGGCGGCCGATATTTGAGAGTCGTCACTCTGGCGGATAAGCTGACCATACACAACGCTTTCCCGGATCGAGGATTTCAGCCATGAAAATGAATTACTATCCCGAAACCGATTCGCTTTACATCGAGTTGTCGGATCGGCCCGGCATCGACAGCCGGGAGATTTCCGAAGGGGTGGTCCTCGACTACGACGCGGCGGGCAAACTGGTGGGCATCGACATCGACAACGCCACGAACAAAGTCGAACTGAAAAAGTTGATCCTCAGCAAACTCCCCGGCCGCGTGGAAACCACCGCGGCATGAGTTTCCCCCGCCGACGCCGGTCGCCCCAAAGGAGAATCCGTGGCAATTTATACCCCACGCGGACTCAAGATCAGAATAGCTGTTCCATACGCCTTCGGGCTAATGGCTCGTCTTCATCCCAAAGTTGCCCGTTCAGGGTTCTGAAGACTACGGAAGGGATCGAGAGTCTCCCCGGAGTACTCGCGTTCATTGCGGGCATGATTGCATTCGGCATGCGACTTTCACCACTTCAGGTAGGACTTGTCGTTGGCGGAACTCATCTGGCAGGAGTGTTGATCAACGTGTGTGGTCTCTACGTCATTCCCGGTTTGGTGGTGCTTGGTACCCTCTATAGCTACATCGCCGGATATGGCATTTTCTTTGTTGCAGTGATTATTGCGGGCCTCGCGTTGGGAGGTTGGCAAAGCGCCTTGGCGTTCTTCCTTGCGAAGCTCGCTGCGATTGTTGTAGCACAAGTCATTGACTTCTGGCAGATCAGTCGTTATCACAAATTGACCGGCCATGTATTTACAGGATCGGAAGTGAGTTTCTTCAACGCATATCGACTTCACGCGTCTCGAATCGGAGCGACTACTGACATCGATTTGAGCGATGTGGAATTGGAAGAAGACCACTGGGGAGAAACATTTACTTTGTTTGCAATGCAGTGGCCCGAAGTGGTTAGACGATTCACAGCCGATTGACAGTTTCTATGATTCAGCGAGCGAGTAGCGAGAGGGTGGGTGGAGGCGTCTTCGCCGAAAACCACCGCCCCCGGGGGTTGCGCGAACGTCGTCGGAGGCCGCCGTCCCATTTTCTCCGCTGAATCATCATCCCTTAAGTTGATGGCGTTCCCGCTATAGCACATATTTGAGATGCAATCGACAGTAATATGGAGAACCATCCGATGAGCGATTCTTTACTGGAACTTTGTAATCTTGTCGCAGACGAGGGAGCCAAATACGCCCATCAATACAAAGAACTCTTTTCGCAAATCGTGAAAAAAGCTACAGATAAGACCATGGCGGATGAGCAAATCGATGCCACTTATAAGATTTTTTCTTTTCTTAATTGGGCTTATGCGAATGGTGTCTGGTCAAATCTCAACATACCCACTTTGCGAAGAGACTTGATGGAGCAAAGCATGAAGAGCATTGTGCTGAGGACGGCGTATGAGTTAGCTGAGGATAAATCAAACGAAGGAGTCGCCTTTCTTGCATCCGAGTTGGATACAGAATTCAGAGAGTTTGCCCTGGCATACAATAAAAGAATAAAAGAACTATCAAGACAAGGGTTTGAACCGGATGCCAATACCGCGATGATTTATGGTCTGGAACGAATTCAGGAAGACCTCAATCTAAATGACGACGTAATGAACGTAATCGTACCGCAATTCTATAATCGTGCTGGTAACGTGCCGCGAATTGAGGAAGTAGCTATACAGATTAATCGAGCCGCAAGCCAAAGAAAAAGAGGGTTCTTTTCCAAACTATTCGGTTTGTGAAAATCTGCAAGCGAGGAAAAGGGGACGGGGGTGAACGCCATCAACTTAAGCTGCAAGGTGTGAACGTCGTCGGAGGCCGCCGTCCCCGGCCGCCTGATCGGGCACGATCAGGTGACCCTGAAAACCTGTTAGCTTTTATTACCACTCGACTTGCCAAATCCTATTCCCCCAACAAATCCCCCAACGAATCCCCCAACACCCGTTAGAACTGGAATTAAAATTTCAGGTTTGTCTCGGAATACTCCAACAAGCGCCATAACCAAGACGATCACTCCGATGAAATATGCGAAATTCCACTTCCGCTCGCTAAAACGATCCGTTTTTTCGTCATCGAGTTTTTTATTGTGAAATTGGAATTGCCGGTCGTCATGGCGATCTGCCAGATCGAGTGCTTTGGAAATATGCTCTTCGGTGATTTTCTTTGCCACAGGATTGGGGAGCGGGCCGGACGCCATGAAACTGGCAGTCATGTGACTAACCATCTCGCCCACTTTCGGATTTTTCCGGATAAGTTTTTGCAGCCCCTCCTCGACTTTTTGGACATCAGGGTCGGTATTGGCCACATTGGTGGAGGTCTTCGATTCATCAGTTGCCGGAGATACGTCTGTTGCTTCAGTAGGTTTCGCGTCTTCGCTCATGTGAACCCTCGCTACCCGCAAATACGAAGTGATGTTCATTCAAGCCGTCAAGCATGAATCCCAATCGCCTTTCCATGAATCTACTAATCACGAATTTTATAAGTGCCTCTGCTTCGTCAGGCGAGAGAATGTCTTCGTTTACTGCTTCTCGAATAGAAGACAGCGATTCACTAAAAAGTTCTACGTCATGTGAGAGAGTCGGAGACTCCGCGACAGGAGCCGAATGCGCTCCAAAGGGTGAAAGTACGAATTGAATCGTTGCACCAGCCAACGCATCAATATCCTTCCCTGTTTCGTGGGTTTTGCCTTTTCCACGCGTAAAAAATTCGGAAGGTTTCATATTTTTATACCGCCAATTCCAATCGGTGGAATTGGAGTCCACAGATGTTTTCGGCGTTATTGGTTTGAGACTATCGTCTTTCCGGAAAACCATATCCGTCTCCAATTATCGGCCCTGCAATACAACTCCTAATTCACATAACTAACAGGCCTTTTACAGCATACGCGACCCGTGAACCCATGTCTAGGGGCCGGAAAAGTGGGGCCGGAAAAGTGCGTAGCGTATAAGGGGCCGTTTGGAGACTCGCTCTACCCACCCTACGAATTGTCTATGAAAAAAGCCCATCCTTGCGGATGGGCTTGGGGGTTGGTGTGATGTATCGCAGTAGCACCGCATGTTAATGCGGTGCCCCACGGCGCGCCGCGGTCCGGGCACCGCAATAACTTGCGGTGCTAGGGGCCGCTTACGCCGTGCGGTTTTCGGCGGCTTTGCCGCTGTTGATGGCGGCTTGGGCGGCGGCGAGTCGGGCCACCGGGACGCGGAAGGGGGAGCAGCTTACGTAGTTCAAACCGGCTTTGTGGCAGAAGGCGATGGAGGACGGGTCGCCGCCGTGTTCGCCGCAGATGCCGCACTTCAGGTCGCTCTTGACGCTGCGGCCCTTGTTCACAGCCATGTCAACGAGCTGGCCCACGCCGGTCTGGTCGAGGGACTGGAACGGATCGCGCTCAAAAATTTCCTTGTTCAGGTAATCGGGCAGGAACGTATTGATGTCGTCCCGGCTGAAGCCGAACGTCATCTGCGTCAGATCGTTCGTGCCGAAGCTGAAGAACTCGGCATGATTGGCGATCTCGTTGGCGGTCAGCGCCGCACGCGGAATCTCGATCATCGTGCCGATGAGGATGTCGAGCTTACCGGTGAACTTCTTGGCCTTCTTCACGGCGGCGATGGTGGTTTCGGTCCATTCACGGAGCAGGCGGATTTCGTTCTCCGAGCCGACCAGCGGGTGCATGATTTCGGGAATGGCTTTGATCTTTTTCTTGGTGCAATTGATCGCGGCTTCGACGATGGCTGTTACCTGCATCTCGAGAATTTCGGGATAGGTGATCGACAAGCGGCAACCACGGTGGCCGAGCATGGGGTTCTGTTCATGCAGCTTGGTGACGCGCTCGGCGATCAGCTTGGCGGAGACGCCCAGACGTTTGGCGACCTCTTGCTGGCCCTTGGCGTCCTGCGGGAGGAACTCATGCAGCGGCGGGTCGAGCAGGCGCACGGTGACGGGGAAACCGTCCATCGCCTTGAAGATTCCCTCGAAGTCGGCCCGTTGATAGGGCAGCAGTTTGGCCAGCGCCTTGCGACGATCGGCTTCGTTGTCGGCGACGATCATTTCGCGCATGGCGATGATGCGTTCGCCCTCGAAGAACATATGCTCGGTGCGGCAGAGGCCGATGCCCTGGGCGCCGAACTCGCGGGCGCGTTTGGCGTCGGCGGGGGTGTCGGCATTGGTGCGAACTTTCAGTGTGCGATACTTGTCCGCCCATTTCATGAGGGTTGCGAAGTCGCCGGACAGCTTGGGTTCCTGCGTGGCGATGTTGCCTTCCATGACTTCGCCGGTGGAGCCGTCGATGGAGAGGGTGTCTTTGTGGGTGAACTTTTTACCGGCGACGACGATGGTGCGACTCTTTTCATCAATGGTGATCGCACCGCAACCGGCGACGCAGCAACGTCCCCAACCGCGGGCGACGACGGCGGCGTGGGAGGTCATGCCGCCGGTGGAGGTGAGGATACCGGCGGCGACGTGCATGCCGTCGATGTCTTCGGGGTTGGTTTCCTTGCGGACGAGGAGGACTTTTTCACCGGCGTGAGCGCGTTCGACGGCTTCGGCGGCGGAGAAGGCGAGTTTGCCGTAGGCCGCGCCGGGCGAGGCGGGCAGGCCGATGGTGAGTGTGGTCGCTTTCTTTTTCGCCGCCGGGTCGAAGCTGGGCAGGAGCAGTTGGTTCAGATCGTTCGGGGGAACGCGGAGGACGGCGGTTTTCTCGTCGATGAGTTTTTCGCGCACCATGTCGCAGGCGATCTTCACCGCGGCCGGGCCGGTGCGTTTGCCGTTGCGGGTCTGGAGCATGTAGAGGGTGCCGCGTTCGATGGTGAACTCGATGTCCTGGACATCGCGGTAGTGTTGTTCGAGGATGTCCTTGATGCCGAGCAATTGCTTGTGGACGAGTTTGCCGATTTGGGGATGACCCTCGGCTTTCCATTTGGGCATCTCGGCGACGGGGAGGGGGGTTCGGATGCCGGCGACGACATCTTCGCCCTGAGCGTTGACGAGGAACTCGCCGTAGAACTTATTTTCGCCGGTGGAAGGGTTGCGAGTGAAGGCGACGCCTGTGCCGGAGTCCAGGCCCATGTTGCCATAGACCATGGATTGGACGTTGACGGCGGTTCCGAGCAGGCCGGTGATATTTTCGACCTGACGATAGCGGACGGCGCGTGGCTGCATCCAGGAGCGGAAGACGGCTTCGACGGCGTGTTCGAGTTGTTTGATGGGGTCTTGGGGGAAGTTTTGGCCGGTGTGATGTTTGTAAACGGCTTTGTAGGCGTGGCAGAGTTCGATGAGTCCTTCGGTGGGGACATCGGTGTCGAGTTTGGCGTTGTATTTGGTTTTGATCTTGTCGAAGGCGACTTCGTAGTGTTCGTGATCGACGTTCATGACGACATCGCCGAACATATTGATGACGCGGCGATAGGCGTCGTAGGCGAAACGTTCGTTGCCGGTGGCGTTGGCCAGTCCGGTGACGGACTTGTCGTTGAGGCCGAGGTTGAGGATGGTGTTCATCATGCCGGGCATGGAGGACGCGGCGCCGGAGCGGACGGAGACGAGCAGGGGGTTGGAGTCGTTGCCGAACTTTTTGCCGAGTTCTTTTTCGAGTGTGGAGATGGCGGTATGGACTTCGTCCATGAGGCCCGCGGGGAGTTTGCGGCCGGCTTTGTAGTAACCGTCGCAAACTTCGGTGGTGATGGTGAAGCCGGGCGGGACGGGCAGGCCGATGCTGGTCATCTCGGCGAGGTTGGCGCCTTTGCCTCCGAGGAGGGCTTTCATGTTGCCCTTGCCGTCGGTGCGGGTTTTGCCGAAGTAAAAGACGCGGCGGGAGGAGGAGGGAGTTGTCTTTGCCATTTTGAGCGATACCTGTTTGGGGGGTGAGGGAAACGTCGTGGGGGGCCTGGGGCCGTAGGACTTAAGCCCTACGGCCTTGGGGGTCTGGGGCGAAAACGAACCGAAGAGTATAGTATTCGTGCATGAATCGTCAATATGCGGGACAGGACGAGGCGATGGGGAAGTTGCTGGCGAGGGCGGGGGATGAGCCGGTGGTGTTGCTGCATTCGGGACGGTTTGATGCGCGATGGGCGAGACGATCGGTGATGGCGCGGCCGCGGGGATGGTATCGGTGTTGGGGGGATGGGCGGGTGGAAGTTTCGGGTTTCGAGTTTCGGGTTTCGAGTGGGAACCTTTGGCGGGACTTGCGGGTGTTGTTGCATGATGAGCGATTGGGCGGCCGGTGGATCGGGTATTTCGCATATGACGTTTGTCGATTGATCGAGCGGGAGAAGTTGGGGGCGACCCCCGGAAGCGGCGAGTCGCCGATTGTGGAATTGGCGTGGTGCCCGGAGGTGGAGATGTTCGGGGCGATTTCGGATTTCGGATTTCGGATTTCGGATTGCCAATCCGCAATCCGCAATCCGCAATCCGCAATTCATTCCAACTTCACCCGCAACGAATACGAAGCCGCGGTTCAACGCGTGATCGACTACATCGCGGCGGGGGATGTGTTTCAGGTGAATCTGTCGCAGCAGTTGCGGGCGGAGTGGCGAGGACAGCCGCGCGAGTTGTTCGCGCGTTTGGCGACGATCAGCCCGGCGTGGTACGGGGCGTATTTGGAGTTGCCCCGTTTGGCGGCGGGCGTCAGCCCCCGCTTCGTTCTTTCAACATCGCCGGAGCTTTTTTTGCAGGTCGAAAACGGTCACGTCATCACGCGCCCGATCAAGGGCACGCGGCCCCGGAGTTCCCGGCGGGGGCAATTAATTGCCCCCGCCGCCCCCGCCGAACGCGAGTTGCGCGATTCGGCGAAGGACACCGCCGAGCTGAACATGATCGTCGATCTGATGCGCAACGATCTGGGCAAAGTCTGCGCGTATGGTTCGGTGAAAGTCACCGCCGCCCGTGACATCGAAACCCACCCGACCATCCACCACGGCGTGGCGACGATCGAAGGACAATTACACGAATCGCGCGATATCGTCGATTTGCTGCGGGCGACGCTTCCGGGCGGTTCGGTGACGGGCGCGCCGAAGGTGCGGGCGATGCAGATCATCGACGAGTTGGAGCGGTGTTCGAGAGGCGTTTACTGCGGCGCGATCGGCTGGCTGACGAAAGATGCGTGTCAGTTCAACGTGGCGATACGGACGATGAGTTTGGAAAGGGACGAAGGGACCCCCGGAAGTAAGGGACGAAGGGACGAAGGGAAATACAGAGTCGTGTTTCCGGTAGGCGGCGGGATCGTCGCCGATTCGCAACCCGCCGATGAATATGACGAAACGATGGCGAAGGCGCAGGCGATGCTGCGGGCGCTGGGCGGTTGCGGGGATGGCGGGGGCAATTAATTGCCCCCGCCGCGGCGTGGTGTACCATGCACACATGAAGATTTTTCTCGATGGCCAATTCGTTGAAGCGGATGCCGCTCACGTCAGCGCGCTGGACGCGGGCTTTCAGCATGGGGTCGGACTTTTTGAAACCATGCAGGCGTTCAACGGGCGTGTGTTCCGGCTCGAAGCGCACATCGACCGGCTGATTGCCAGCGCGAAGGAACTGGGATTGTCGAACAAATTACGCGCTGCGCCGCTGGGTGAACTGGTCGAACGCACCGTACATGAAAATGAGATGACCGAGGCGCGCGTGCGGCTGACCGTGACAGGGGGTGACTTGTCGTTGTTGAACACAAAGCCCACCGCCTCCGGCGGTGGGGAGTCGCGCAACCATCAACCGACGGTGTTGTGTGTGGCGACGGTGCCGACGGAATATCCGGCGGCGTTTTTTGACGATGGCGTCATCGCGGTGATCGCCGATCCGAAGGCGAATCCGTTCGATCCGTCGGCGGGGCACAAGACGCTGAACTATTGGATGCGATTGCGCACGCTGGCGCAGGCGGCGACGAAGGGGGCGGGCGAGGCGTTGTGGTTCACGGTGACGAATCATTTGTGCGGGGGTGCGGTGAGCAATGCGTTCATTGTGAAGGAGGGGCGTTTGTTCACGCCGATCGCGCGGGGGGAGGAACCCCCCGGAAGTTTACCCAGCGCGACGCTTCCGGGGGTGACGCGCGCGGTGGTGTTGGAGATTGCGGAGGAACTGGACATTCCCGTCGAGAAGAAGATGTTGTCGATCAATGATGTGTTGGAAGCGGACGAATTGTTTCTGACCAATTCGAGTTGGCAGGTTTTGCCGGTGGTGAAGGTGGAAGGCAAAATGATCGGCGAAGGCGAAGGGGGGGAGGTGACACGCAAGATTCGTGAACGGGTGTTGTTGTGCATCGGGCGGGAAACGAAGAACATGAGTTTTGGATAACAGACCGTTCAAAGACTTATCGCGGAGGCGCGGAGAAGAAAATATGAAAGTTTTCGTTCCTTCCGGGTTTTCCTTGAAACCTTCTCCGCGACTCCGTGTCTCATCGCTCTCCGCGAAAAAATCGCCTGGCGATGGTTGGAAGGTATTGAAACAGTCGCTAAGCCGCGAGCGGCCCCCGGCCCCCGGACGTTGTCAGCGGTCGAACTGGGCGTCGAAGGCGATTTGGCTGCGGGGGAAATCGACGGAGCGGACGAAGTCGCAGGCCTCGGCGGCGCCGTGTTCGCGGTCCATGCGGCCATCTTCCCATTCGACGCTGAGCGGGCCGGTGTAGGCGATGTCGTTGAGGGCGACGATGATTTCCTCGAAGTTGACATCGCCGTGGCCTGGGGAACGGAAGTCCCAGTGGCGACGGGGGTCGGTGAAGGAGGTGTGTCCGCCGAACACGCCGACGTCGCCGTCGCCGTGACCGAACCAGACGTCTTTCATATGGACGTGGAAAATGCGATCCGCGAACTGACGGATGAACTTGACGTAATCGACGCCCTGATAGGCGAGGTGGGAGGGGTCGAAGTTGAAGCCGAAGCGTTTGTGGCCCTTGACCGCTTCGAGGGCGCGTTGGGCGGTGGCGATGTCGAAGGCGATTTCGGTGGGGTGGACTTCGAGGGCGAAGTTGACGTTGAGTTTGTCGAAGGCGTTGAGGATGGGCGTGAAGCGTTTGGCGAAGTCGTCGAAACCGGCCTGCCAGTATTTCTGATCGGTCGGGGGGAAAGCGTAAATCGAATGCCAAATCGACGAACCGGTGAAACCATTGACGACGGCTTCGCCGCGGCGGGGCCAATGAATTGGCCCCGCCGACGCGGGCTTGGCGTCGAAGAACTTTCGGGCGGCTTTGGCGGTGTCGATCAATTCTTTGGCGGCGCGTTTGCGGACGGCTTCGGGTTGGCCGTCGCCCCAGACGTAATCGGGGAGAATCGACTGGTGACGTTGGTCGATGTTGTCACAGATTGCTTGTCCGACGAGGTGAGCGGAGAGGGCGTGGCAGGTCAGGCCGTGGTCGGCGAGGAGTCGCCATTTTTGTTTGCAGTAGTTTTTGTCTTGGAGGGCGAGTTGGACCTGGAAGTGATCGCCCCAGCAGGCGAGTTCCAGGCCGTCGTATCCGAAGGCGCGGGCTTTTTCGCAGAGGGTTTGCAGGGGCAGGTCGGCCCACTGTCCGGTGAAGAGCGTGACGGGTCGGGGCATGAGTGAGTCCTTGAAGAGGGGGTAGGGACTAGGGACTAGGGGCTAGAGCAACGGGCGTGAATGTTCTTCGCCGAAGAACCCGAGGCGGCGCTCGAAGACTCGCTCTGCCTCGGCTTGGGTTGGAGATTGTTTACGCATGTTGCTCTAGGGGCTGGGGAATATCTTGGACGAGGTGGGGGCGGGAGTCAAAGGCGGCTTGAGAAAGAAGCCAGGGGTTTGAAAAACCCGGGCTTCGGGGTGAGCGGAATGGAGCGAAGGGATTTTAGTCGGGGATGACGATGCCCATGAAATAGTGTTTGCCGGTGCGCATGCCGATCATCACGGGGCGGTCGTCTTTTTCCTGTTTTTTTTGCTCGGCGGTGAGGGGTTTGTCGGCGCGGCCGTTTTTGATGATCCCGTTGAGTTTTTCAGTGATCCATGCGTTGCGTTTGGCCTGCCAGTCGCGGTCATCGGGTTCCATGGCGTGGTATTCCAGGCCGTTGGGGAGTTTGACGAGTCCTTTGCTTCGCAGCACGGCGTCGCCGTTCTTTTTGACCCAGCCGTCGATGTAATCGCGAAGTTGTTTGTATTCCGCCAGGGACCACTTGGGGTCGAAATGCTCGTAGATGTATTGGAGGGTATCCACTTCGACATTGCTCGCGGGCACTTCGGGGGGGAAGTGAATCATCGGCCAGGCATCGGGCCGGGTGAGGAACTCGCAGAGCATCAGTGTGCCCGTGCCGAGCGCGGCCCCGCGGCAGTGCGGCTCGCTGTCGCTCATGTCGTACAGTTCTTCCAGGCGGAACATCATCGTGGTGCGGACGGCCTTGGGCGAGGCGTGGCGCAGCGCGGTCAGATCGGCGTAGAACTCCTGCACGGTGGAGAACAGTTGCCCGTAGTTGGAGTAAAGTTCGATCGCCTGCTCGGTCGGCAGATGCAGGGAGATGTAGTTGTGGCCCAGTTCATGCCAGGCGATGCACTGGCCCAGGTCGGCCTGCCGCATGTCCATGCGTTTGGCCAGCCAGCCCTCGATGGGTTTGGGGTTGTCGATGAAGTTCGGGCGCCAGGTCACGATGAACTTCAGACGATTGGTTTGCGGATCGTAATCCACGGGAATCTGGAAGCCCAGTCCTTCGGAGGGCATGTAGTTGGCCATGAACGATTTGCCCCACATGCCGGCGCGGAAGCTGACCGGCGTGGTGCTTTTGACGCTCGGCCACCACTTGGGGCGGATGCTGGGCGCTTCCTTGCGCATGAACGCCAGGTTGTCGCGTTGTGCCGGCGTGAGATATTGCGTCTGCCTCGCCGCCTGGCCGGCGAGTTTGGTGATGTCGTCCATCTGGTCGGACATGAAGGCGTCCTCGACCTTCTGGTATTCCTCCTGCGCCTTGGCCTGCGCCGCGGCGAACGCGGGGTTCACCGGCGTCTGGGCATATGCACAATACGAATGTTCCCCGAAAATCCACGGCGCGCAATAAATCGCGATCACCGCCAATCCCACAGTCAAGCGTCTCATAGCAAAACCTCCGGACGAAAATGGGGTGGGTCTTTCCACAATCCTGTTACCCATAAAATAGACATCCGCCCCGCCCGACACAAGATGAAACCGCGTGAAAATTTGATTATTTTCACCGAAAATCACCCGAATACCGCCACAATCAAGCATGTCCGCGCTTCCGGTCGATATTCTTCAGCATGACGCGACTGATCCGACTTTTCACCGCCGCCGGTTACGCCCTGCTCATCACCCTTGCCGTGGTCGTGGGGTATCGGCTGATCGAATCGCGCATCGCCGTCGGCGTGTACCGCGATCGCCTGGTGTCGATCAGCGAGGATTACGAACATCTGCGGGGGCAATACAACCTCGCCGTCCGCCGAACCGCCGTCACCGAACTGCGGGTCAGCGCCGACGGACGACACCTGTCGGTCAACATCCGCACGATCGACGGCCAGTCGCGCGCCATCGACACGCCCTTCGATCCGTCACGTGAAATCTTCTGCGACTACGTTCTGACCGACGGTCGTCTGTGGATTCGCCGGGTGTATGACGACCGGACGTCGCCGCGTGACGGCCTGCTCATCGACCCGACCCTGACCGATATCGACTGGAACAACAACCCCGCCGCCCGTTACGGCAAAGTCGTGTATCGCGCGCTGGGTCCGGGGCGGTGGATCGTCACCGTCACCGGCGACGGCTCGCTGGGCTTGTCGCAACAGACCGGCGACGAACCGGCGACGCTCCGCCCGCCGCCGGCGGTTCGTGATTTCAACGAACTCGAAAAACAAATCGACCGGCGACTCGACAAAATCACCACCAGCGACGTGCTGCATCATCTGATGACAGGCGGAACCTCCGGGGATGCTCCGGGGGATTGACCGCCGCGGAAAAGTTCACCACGGAGAGCCACGGATAACCACGGATTGGATCAAAATCCGCGTTCATCCGCGTTCATCTGGGGTTACTGTTTTTTTGTTTTCTCCGCGTCTCCGCGTCTCCGCGGTTCATTCCGGTTCGTTTTCCGTCCGATGCGCGGAGAATGCGGTGGCTCCGCCGCCGGTTTCTTTCGCCGATCCCTTTCCCGCATCCGGTTCTGGAACGGTGTGTTTGCCACTATAATCCCCGCGTCACGCCCTCCCCTGATTGGGTTCACCATGAAGTATCAACGGAATTGGGAAATTCGCGGCCTGCTGGCCGACGCGGCCCGTCTGCCCGAAAGCATCGACTCGTATCGCCGGCTGATCGACTTTCACGCCGATCACGGACTGAACGCCCTGATGTTCCGCCTGACCGATGACGCGGGGTGCGCCATGCGATTCGCCGGTCATCCCGAATTGCTGACCTTCGATGAGGCGTTCACCCCCGACCAGATGCGTGAACTGGCGCGATACGCGCAACAACGCGGCGTGTGGCTGATCCCCGAAGTCGAATCGTTCGGTCACAGCCGCTACATCACCGACGCGCCGGCTTACGCGCACCTGTCCGATCGCGGCAACGGGACCGAACATTTCAACGGCCTGTGCCCCGTCCACCCCGATACGCACGCGCTGCTGGCCGACCTGCTGCGCGAGGCGGCTGACATTTTCCCCTCGCCCTATCTGCACGCCGGTTGCGATGAGGTCAACTGGGGCGGAAGCGAATGGTCGCGACAAGCCATCGCCGATCGCGGGCGGGTGCGCGTCTGCGCCGAACACATCAATCGGCTTCAGACCGTCGCCGATTCGCTGGGCAAACAGCTCATCATCTGGGCCGATCACGTGCTGGGCAAAGACGGCGAACTTTTGAAATGGCTGGACAATCGCATCATTCTGCACGACTGGCGATATGACGATCAAACCGTCGAACCCATTCTCGCCCGCGCCGATGAAGCGATGACCGGGGGATTCCGCGTCATCGGCGGGCCGGCGCTGCACTGGTGCCGGTGGGGAGCGCGCATCGGCGATGAACAACTGGCCAACCTCAACGCCTACGTTCGTGCCTATGGGTCGATCGACGATCCGCGATGCCTGGGGCTGCTGGTCACGCACTGGGTTCCCACGCGGTCGCTGCACAACGGCGTGTGGGACACGCTGGCCTACGCCGCGGCGTCGCTCACGCAAGGCCCCGATTTCGCCGCCCCGAACGCCTGGCGCGTGTTCGTCACGCAACACCTGGGCGCGGCGTGGAACGACGACTGGACCTCGATCTTCGCCGACCTGTATCGCGTCATCCCGCAACGGCGATGCTGCGCGCCCGGCTACACCGGCATCGAATATCCGATCAACGCCCACGACGCAGCGACGCTCAAACGCGCCCTGGCCGACGCCGGCCACAGCGACGCGGAATATCAGCGGGAAGCCGATGAACTGCGCGGCCTGGCCGAACGGATGACCCGTCAGCGTGGGGGCGTGACGAAAAACATCGGCGACTACGACGCGATGACGCTGAGCATTCGCTACCTGACGTATCTGTTCGACCGGGTGTTACTCTGGCGACGGGCCGGCGAGCGGGCGGGCGATGCGGGGGCGTTGGGCGTGATTCTGCGTGACATCGCCGGGCGCGATCGCGCGATGCTGGATGCGGTCGCCGCCAACGACGCGGTCGGCCGCGATGTCCCGGCGATGCTGGGCCGCAAGCTGCTGGCCACCGACACGTCCGCCGATCATCTGCTGACGTTCCTCGGCCATGCCGCGGCGTTCTCGGCGAAGCTCGCCGCCGATCCGCGGATTTTCGCCGATCTGTCCGTAGGGCAACCGCGTTCTCATTCTTAATGTGAGTTTTGGATAAGACGTCGCCGGCAAGGGCGGTGGGTGCATTGGGTAGCGAGTAGCGAGTAGTGAGTAGTGAGTAGCGAGTAGTGAGTAGCGAGTAGTGGGTAGCGAGTGATGGCCGGCCCATAACGTGGGAACGCCCGACACGCCGGTTCACACAGCCCACCGCACCACTCGCTACCCGCTACCCGCTACTCGCCACTCACCACTCGTGGGGTATAATGGCGTCGTGCGAATGTGCCGGTGCGGCGAGCCGCGCTGACCGACGGACCCCCGCCATGCGTTTACGCGCTTTCACGATTGCCGAGTTGCTTGTGGTCATTGCCCTGGTGGGGGTGGTGCTGGCGATCGCGTTGCCGGCGTTGGATCAAACCCGTCAGCGTGCCCAGACCGCGGGTTGCGCGGGCAATCTCCGGCAGATCGGCCTGATGATCGACCGTTACCAGGCCGATCACGACCACCGCCTGCCCGCGCTGGTCAATCGCGATTCGATCAACGAACCCGGCCCGGCCATTGACACGCTGCTGCGATCGCCCAACGACGTCGATCTGTTCCGATGCCCCTCCGACGCCTCGGTCGCCCAACGCGCCGGCACGAGTTATTTCTGGAACCCCGCGGCCAGCGGCGTCACGCTCGACCAACTGTTCCCCCCCAAACAACACGCCCCCTCGCTGCCCCTGCTGGCCGACAAACAGCCGTTCCACCGCGAGCTGCGTGACGGCGTGAACATCCTCTACGCCGACAGCCACGTCCCCGGCCAACTCTATTTCACCACGCCCGGCAAATAAAACCGCTCGCGGCTCATAACCTGATGTTGGATAAGACGTCGTCGGCAAGCCACGGGTTATCCCAAACTCACGTTCATATGCGTTTCGGGCTTGATTCGTCATTCGAGTTTCGTCATTCGTCATTTTGATGTCCGCCGCCTTCTCCCATACAGCCACCACATCCCCAGCAGCCCCGTCGCCAGAAACACCCCCGCTTCCGCGGCGCGATCCACCACGGCCAGCGCGTCGGCATGTTGGATCGGCATGCCGCCCAAATCCAACTTCGACAAGCTGGCGATGAGCCA
>JBAYVY010000024.1:0-19193 GCA_041674345.1 Phycisphaeraceae bacterium
GAGCCGCCGCGATAGCCGCCTCCGCCCCCGGAACCGCCTTGTCCGCCGCCGGAACCGCCCCCGGAGCCGCCGCCGCCTGAACCGCCGGACGATCCGCCGGTGTTACCGCCGGCGGTGTTGCCGAAGTTGTCGGGGCGAGGGGTGCGTGGGGGTCGATCTCCGAAGGGTCCGCGGGATGAATACATGGCTGTCAATCCGTGTTAGAGGTAAAGCCCATTCTATCAAACTGAATGGGACGACGCACAAACCATTTTACCGGAATAGGGAGCAATCCCCCCTTGCCGCTGACCGCCCCGATGCAATAATACACGCAAGGGTCAGGGTCGCAAACCTCACTCCATGAAAGGAATGATATGGGATTCATACAGGAATTCAAGGAGTTCGCCGTCAAAGGCAACGCGATGGACATGGCCGTGGGCATTATCATCGGGGCGGCGTTCAATAAAATCGTCCAATCCATCGTCAATGACCTGATTATGCCCCCGCTGGGTCTGGTCATGGGCAAGGTGGATTTCAAGGATTTGTCGGTGGTGCTCCAGAAAGCCGCGGCCGCCCAAACGGACCCCGGCGGCAAGGTCATCACCCCCGCCGTCCCCGAAGTCGCCATCCGCTACGGCCAGTTCATCAACGTCATCATCGAATTCGTCATCGTCGCCTTCAGCGTGTTCGTCATGGTCAAGTTCATGAATCGCCTGATCCGTAAACGCGAAGCCCAGACACCGGCGGCATGATCGCATGAGCAATCTCCAATCCTTCATCAAGCCGGACCTGAGTCCTCGAAGGTCCGGGTGTTCCGAACAAGCGAACCTGCACGCCACGCCGACCGTATGCGTTCAAGGATGAACCCACAGGAGCATACCGCAATGACGGCCAAGGCAAAGACGCTGCGATTCGGAACCGCGATGTTGTGGATGCTGTCCCTCGCCGCCGCATCGGCTCACGCACAATCCGATGCAGCGGGCAACCTGCGCATGACCCCCGTCGCACGAGTCTTCGCCGAAAACCGTGACGCTGTGGTCAATGTCAACACCACCACCACCGTGCGCCAAAGCATCGGCCCGTTCGACAGCGATCCATTCTTCCGCCGGTTCTTCAAGCCGATGGAGCGCGATGTCAAACGCATGTCGCTCGGCTCCGGCTTCATCATCCACGCCGACGGCTACGTCGTCACCAACGCCCACGTCGTTCTCGGCACCGATCAGGTGCAGGTCAACCTCGCCGACGGCACCACGCTCGAAGCACGCGTTCTCGCCGCCGATACCGAACACGACCTGGCCGTGCTGAAAGTCGACCCGCCCCCAAATCATCCGCTCAAAGCCGTGCGACTCGGCGACAGCGGCGACCTCATGATCGGCGAACCCGCCATCGCCATCGGCAATCCCCTGGGCTATCACAACTCCGTCACCGCCGGCATCGTCAGTGCCGTCAACCGGCCCCTCGACCTCGGCAACGATCAGCCAATGCTCGGCCTCATCCAGACCGATGCCTCCATCAACCCCGGTAACTCCGGCGGACCCCTCCTCAACGCCTATGGCCAGGTCATCGGCATCAACACCGCCATCCGAGGCGACGCCCAAAACATCGGCTTCGCCATTCCCGTCAATCATCTCCGCGACCTCATCCCCGATCTGCTCGATCCGCTCGCCATCGGTCGCGTCGATCTGGCCGGGCATCTGGTCGAACATCGCATCATCACTCCCCCCAGCACCATCCGCACCGCCGTCGAATGGGCCCCCGGAAGTAAGGATGGACAAGCGCAACAGCCGCTGATCGTCACTGAAATCAACGGCAAGCCCGTCGCCAACATCGTCGATGCCTGCGTCGCATTGCTGTCAATCAAGCCCGGCGAAAAGGTCGTCTTCGCCGGTAAAAACAACCGCGCCGAAGTCATCGCCGCCACACCCCGCATCACCGACGCCCAACGACTGACCCAACAATCGCTCGGCCTGACCCCACGCGACATCACCCCCGCCGATCGCGCTAAATGGAAACTCGGCGACGCCGCCGGCGCGATCGTCGATGCCGTCGAACCCAGCGGCCCGGCGCACAACGCCGGCCTCCAGATCGGCGACGTGCTCGTCCAACTCGGCCGCTATCGCATCCAGTCATTGAAGGATTTGACCGGCGTCCTGTCCGGCTCCAAAGGCGGCGAACAAGCCGACCTCTTCCTCCTCCGCGAAGGAAGATTGCATCGCACCCGCCTGATCCTGCGAAAACACGAATCGTCGTGATTGCGGATTTCGGATTTGCGATTTCGGATGGGTGATTGAAACCATTGAAAACCTTACCCGAAGCCCCGGTATGGCCCGTCCTGCTTCCGGGGGCGGGCCTTGCCGGGGATCAACGCCCGGTTTTTCAGAAGCCCCGAATGACCATTTTGCGCGCGCCCGCAAAATGGTATATCTCGGCTCCAGCGCCAACCGCGGCATCATCCCCGAACAACTCCCCCCGGCCGAAGACGTCAAAAAAATCGAACGCCGCCGCGCCTCCGAACAGAAAAAACTATCGAAGAAAAGCGGTCGCCTGGACGCGGAATGATCGGAACAACAACGGTCGGCGGGACGTGTACCAGTAATTACACCATCGCCATTGATCGCATTACAATAATCCAGCCAGTGCCGGTTCATTCTTTCTAAAAGCAGGTGAAGCATGTCGGACAACTCACAAATACGCGAATGGGCTAAATCACCGCGTGAGGACAGTGAGTCCAGCCGCATCACGCGCGAGAAACTTCAGCAACCCATTCCCGTCGATTTTCGTGCCAACGAACTTGCCAACGTGATCCATTACCTGCGCCTCATCACTGGCACCAACTTCGTGGTGCAATGGCGATCACTTGAAGCCGCAGGCATATCCCGTGAAACGCCGATCACCATGCAATTGGACAACGTCACCGCAGAGCGTGCGTTGCGTTTGATCCTTGACGACGCTGGTGGCGATCTGGTCAAGCTCTCCTATACCATTGAAGAAGGAGTTGTAATTATCGCCACCCACGAGTTTCTCGCCGCCAAGACGGAAATCCGTACATATGACATCCGCGATCTGATTGCGCCAATACCCGCCGAGAGTGCTGAAATCACTCGCGAGGATCGTGTCACCGCCGTCATGGACTTGATAAGGAACTCGGTGGCACGCGACTGTTGGGTACCAGTCGGCCTGACCAGTTCGATGGAAGAACTCGGTGGCACTCTTATTGTCAACACCACCAATGACAATCATCTGTCCATCGCCAAGCTGTTGCGTCAGATTCGCGTGCAACAGACGTTGCAGATCGCATTCAAGAAACCAAATTATGGAACGGATCCGCAATACGACGATATAGCCGAACATCATGGTTTAGTAGAGGACAAAGTGAACTCGGTAAACACAAGCCGAATTTTTATAGTTCATGGACACGATGAGTCGGAGCGGAAGAAAGTCGCTCGTTTCGTCGAAAAGCTGGGACTGGAAGCAATCATTCTTCACGAGCAGTCCAATCGTGGTCAAACGATTATTGAAAAGTTGGAGCGTTATGCGTCAGTGGATTTCGCAGTCATACTCCTTACCCCGGATGATTGGGGTGGGAAAAATCAAACGAAAAATCTCAAACCACGTGCGCGTCAAAATGTTATTCTCGAACTCGGATTTTTCTACGGTAAATTGGGCCGCTCCCGTGTTTGTGCACTTCACAAAGGGGATGTGGAACTACCATCGGATTTTAACGGCGTTCTCTATGTGCCTCTTGACGAAGGGGGCGCATGGCAAGCTAAACTCACGAAAGAAATTAAAGATGCCGGCATTTCGGTGGATATCAGCAACCTTGTGCAAAAAAGCGAGTGAGAAGCCCGAATTGGAATCCGCATAAGAAGACACTGGTTACCGATTGATATGCACCACCGTCGCGGGGGGGAAGCCGTTGAACCACGTACTCGATGCGTGCGAGTAGGCGCCGATGTTTTCGGAATAGAGCATGTCGCCGATGTGGAGATTGTCGGGCAGATTTTCGGACAAGCTGATCGTGTCCAGCGCGTCGCACGTCGGGCCGAACACGGCACAGATGCGTTTCGGGCCGGTCTTGAACGCCTTGAGATGATACTGGCAGTGGTCGAAAATGATGCCGCTGAAGGTGTGATAGACGCCGTCGTTGATGTAGTAGCAGAGTTTGCCGTCGCGTTCGGCTTTTCCGAGGATGGAGGCGACACTGGTGGCGGCGGTGGCGCATATGAAGCGGCCCGGCTCGGCGAGAATGTCGATTTTCTTCGGGAAAAGCCGGTTGATTTCCGCATTGAGTTTGCGCGCCAGCACGCGGAACGATTCGACGTTCTGGTCGTAGGGAGCGGGAAATCCGCCGCCGATGTCGATGAGGTTCATCTTCTCGAATCCGCGTGAGTGCGCTTCTTCGAGCACGCCGGACGCCATGCTCAGCGCCTGCACGTAATTCTGGAAGTTGGTGCATTGGCTTCCGACGTGGAAGCTGAGACCTTCGACGACCAATCCCTGATCGTGCGCGGCGGCGATGAGGTCCACCGCCTCGCCCGGCGCGCAGCCGAACTTGCTGGACAGTTCCACCATCGCGCCGGTGTTGGGCACTTTCAACCGCAGCACCAGCCCCGCATGAGGCGCGTGCTTTTTGACCTTTTTGATTTCCTGCGCGTTGTCGTAGGTCATCAGCGGCTTGTATTCGTCCAGCTTTTCCAGCGTGAGCGGGGACTTGATCGGATTGGCGTAGATGATTTTGTCCCAGATGTAATCCTGCCGCTGTTTGGCCGGCAGGTCTTTGATGTTTTGGTGAACGATCTCGAACTCGGCCCACGACGCGACATCGAAACTCGCGCCCGCCTCGTACAGCGTCCTGACGATCAGCGGATCGGAATTGGCCTTGACCGCGTAATAGGGCTGGACGCGAGGCAGGTACTTCTTGAACTGCGTCAGATTCTTCCGCAACACGTCGTGATCGATCACGAACAGCGGCGTGCCGTGTTCGCGGGCCAACTTGCGTAACGTGTCCTGCCGTGCCATGCGCGTCTCCTGCCTGGTCAATCCGCTTCCGAACGGATCAGGAAGTTGGTGAACTGCCACGGATCGTCGCGGTCGATCTTCGGGCTGTTGAACGTCTCGAAGTAATTGGTGTAATCATCCAGCGGCGACCAGTCGGCCGGCTGCGAAATGCAGTTGCCCAGATACGGATCGGCGATCTTCAAAATATAGTCGTGCGGCAGATCGTCCGGCACGTTCACGCCCCTGGCGGGATTCTGGATCATCCACATCGACGCGGCGATCACGCTGATCGCCACCTGCATCGTCGTCGCGTTCTGGTGCGGCACCAGGCGGCGGGATTCCTCAATGCTCAGATCGCTGCCGGTCCACCAGCTCTTGTACGGATGGCCCATCAGCAGCGCGCCCAGGATGTCCGCCCCGCCGGTGATCTCATCGTTCATGATCCGCAGCTTGGGCTGGAGTTTGTAGTTGTACCCGCGCAGTTCGTTCAGCGAGATGATCGCGTTGTCGCAGGGGCAATAGGCATAGTGCATGGTCGGGCGGTAGATCGCTTTGCCGTCTTTCCAGACGGTGAGCTTGTCGCTGATGGTGAACGCCTCGCCGTGCCGCACGATCATGCCGATGATGGAATAGTTCGGCACCCACGACCGCACGAAGGTGTTGATGCCCATACGCGCCAGACAAATCTGATTCTTCGGCCCCTCGGCATGTTCAAACGCCTGCGGGGGAAGCTGCTTTTCGTGCGTGCCCCAGCCCATTTCCGCGGTGGTCGTGCCTTCCTCGCGGAACCCTTCGATGCTCCAGGTGTTGACGAACTCATCGACCTGCTTGGGCTTGTCGGAAATCTGCGTGTCGCGCTCCGAACAATGAATCACCTTCACGCCCAGATGCATGGCCAGTTCGTTGAAGATGCGGTTTTTCAGACAGTGTTCGATCTGCTCTTTCAGTTGCCCGGTCGCCTTGCCGTCTTCGAGCATCTTGTGGGCGATATCGACCAGGCCCCGGCGGGTCCAGTGCGAGATCAGGCCGGGGTTCGCGCCGTGTTCCAGCACCGCCGTCGCCCCCGCCCCCGGTTGGTTCCACTTGGCGATCATTCGGCGAACATTCATATGACGCCAGTAGAGCGTGCGGGTGGTCGGGGGTTTGCGTTCGGCCCCTTCGTAGGGATCCCACACTTCAACGGAAGTGTTGATGTAGAGCACCCCATGATCGTGGCACCACTGGAGCAACTCGCAGCAGTCGATGTTCCACGCCAGGTCGATCAGCAGATCGCCGGGTCCGACGTACTTGCCGAGAATCGAGCCGAGGTTGTCCCGCCCGACACGATCGCGGACGAAATGCACGCCCTGATCGGTGAATGGCTTGAGCAAATGGGCCTGATCCTCGAAGTCCATGACGGTGATGTTGGCCGGGGGAACGTTGACGTGTTTGAGCAAAATCGGCAGCGCGCACTGCGCGACCGCGCCATAGCCAACCATCAGAATCTTCTTGTTGAAATCGAGCATCATGACATCCTGCGATTGAGGGGGATTGAATGGATCGCCCGCGCCGGCGGCACGGTGCGGGGATTGTGCGGAAAATCCGCGATAAAATCAAGTGATCGGATTCGTTGATTCACAAACCCGACGCCAGGTGTTTCACGAATGTTTCGATGTGTTCGGCGATTTTCACGGGGGGCTGGTTTTTGACTTCGGTGATTTCGCGGACGATGGCCGAGCCGACGATGGCGGCGTCGGCGTGTTCGACGACGCTTCGCACCTGCTCCGGCCTGCCGATGCCGAAGCCGACGGCGATGGGCAGATCGGTGACCTGCCGCAGCGCCGCGACGCGCGGGGCCAGGTCGGCCGGCACCCGCGCTGATTCGCCGGTGATGCCGGTGCGCGACATGACATATGCGAACCCGGAGCAGGCGCGGGCGATCTGCGCGGCGCGGGCGGCGGGCGTGGTCGGCGCGATCAGCAGCGAACAGACCAGCCCCGCGTCTCGGATGAGTTGGATCACCGCATCGGATTCCTCCAGCGGCAGATCGGGAATGATGAACCCGTCGATACCGGCATCGACGGCCAGTTCGACGAACTTCCGGGGGCCGATGCGATCGACGATGGTATAACTGACCATGGCGACGATGCCGAGGGAAAGCGTCGGGCGCAGCTTTTTCACCATGTCGAAAATGCTTCCGGGGGTGACATGCGCGTTGAGCGCTTCGGTCATCGACGCGGCGATCACCGGCCCGTCGGCGATCGGATCGCTGAACGGGAAACCCAGTTCGACAACGGACGCGCCGGCCCGTTGAAGCGCGGGCAAAATCGCGGCGGTCGCCTCAAGCGACGGATACCCCGCGGTGACGAAAGGCATCAGCGCCTTGCGGTGGGTTTGGCGAAGATCGGCGAAAATCCGTGGGATGCGGTTCATGTGGCACAGTGTATCAAAGCGGCGTATGATTGAGTAAACCGGGCTGGAGAACCCAACGTGACTTTCGCCGTTCAAGCAGAATCGCCTCCGCTTCACGAAGACGCCGATGGCGCGTTGCGCGTCGGGCAATCCCGTGTGTTGCTGGAGCTGGTCATTCGGGCGTTTGAGGACGGCGCGACGCCGGAAACCATCGTGCAGCGATATGCGACGGTGAGTTTGCCGGACGCATATGCGGTGGTGGCCTATTACCTGCGCCATCGCGGCGAAATCGACGAATACCTGGCGCGGCGGGAGCGGCAGGCCGATCAGATTCAGCAACGGATCGAACGTCAACAAGGCGATTTGAGCGCCATTCGCGCCCGCTTGTCCGCGCAGCGGCAGTCATAAGGATGAGGCATGTTCCGATTGTTGGCGGACGAGAACTTCAACGGCGAAATCGTGCGGGGGATGTTTCTGCGCAAACCGGACCTCGATATCATGCGTGTGCAGGACATCGGCCTCGCCGGTGAAGACGATCCGGGCATTTTGGCATGGGCGGCGCAAAACAACCGCATTCTCTTGACACACGATCGGGCGACAATGCCAAGCCACGCCTTTGAACGGCTGGCATCCGGACAAGCCGTGGCTGGCGTTTTCATCCTCGACGACCGGCTCCCCGTGGGCCGGGCCATCGCCGAAATTTTGCTGACCCTCGCGTGCAGCGAACAAGCGGAGTGGAACGGGCGTGTCGCATATCTGCCGCTGTGACACAACGAAACTTGCGGCGAGACATGCCGTCCGCGCTTCAGCATGTTTTTGTGATATGACTTGAGTTGGCAATGTCGAACCACGGACGACTATAATATCCGGTCATGGGTACGATCACCGAAATCGAACAGGCCGTGCGGCAGCTTCCACCCGACGATTTGGCGAAGTTTCGGTTGTGGTTCGCCGACGAGTGAAACGGAGACGCCACTAGTTAAAAACTAGCTGCGTCTCCGTTTCATTTCCCGGTGACGAAAGGCATCAGCGCCTTGCGGTGGGTTTGGCGAAGATCGGCGAAAATCCGTGGGATGCGATTCATATGGCAAAACCGGGATGGATGCGGGCGCATCGGGTTATTTCTCGCCCGATGGGGACCATTGTTTGGGGGCGCGACGTGTGAGGCGCGGCACGCGTTTTTGTACCCGGCAATAGTGTTCCATCAGCCGCTTCCAGTCATGTCCACAGGATTTTTCCGTGGCGTGGCGTTGCTGTCGCACCTGTTCAACAATGGGATCGCGGATCATCGTTAAATCTCCATGAGTTCTTCGGGCGTACAGATCGACGGCGTGGCCAGGCCGTGACGTTCATTGATCGCCTGCGTCACTTGGCGCACGCGTGCGCCGGCGATGTGCCGACAATTCCACGTCACCAAGTAGTCTAGGCCGTGCCATGTCGCCAAGGCCAGATGCAGCGAATCAGCGCGCGCGGCTTCGGGCAATTCGATGGCGCGGAAATACTCTTCGGCCAACGTCCCGGCTTCCTCGGTCAATTCAACTACCTCCCAACCCGTCACCACCGCCAAACGTTTCGTGGCCGCATCCGCGTCACCATCGCCGATTTCATCAAGCACCACGGCTGAGATCATCGGCGTGAAACTCGGCAACACACGCTCCCACCACTCATTGGTGACCGCCTGATGACCGGCCACCACCACGTCCCGGCTGGGACGGGATGTGTAATAACTGATGACAGTCGTCTCGACATAGATCAGCGGCTTGGTCATATGACATATGATACCCACTTTGCGACGTTGACCTTTGATTAAGTTGGCGATTCCGGACTCGTGGCGGGTATAATGTCACATCATGGGTACGATCACCGAAATCGAACAGGCCGTGCGGCAGCTTCCACCCGACGATTTGGCGAAGTTTCGGTTGTGGTTCGCCGAGTTCGACGCGGCCCGCTGGGATCAGCAAGTCGAACGGGACGCAGCCACCGGTCGATTGGATGGATTGGCGAACGAAGCATTGACCGATCTTCGCAAAGGACGCTGCAAAAACCTGTGAATCATCACACCAGCCGACGTTTCTGGGAATGCTATGACGCCTTGCCGTCCGAAGTGCGGCGGCTGGCCGATGACAACTTCCACTTGCTGAAAACGGATGCGGGTCATCCATCTTTGCATTTCAAAAAAGTCGGACGATTCCGGTCGGTGCGAATCGGACTGCATTACCGGGCGCTGGCGGTGGAAGACGGCCCGGATGTTGTCTGGTTCTGGATCGGGCATCACAGCGAGTATGATCGCCTGATTCGCGGGTGATGAATTACATCGCAATCTTCACGTCAGACCCCGGTGGCCCGCCAAATGAAAAATCCCCGCCGGGCGGCAAGCGTCCGGCGGGGAAGGGGTGCGATATTGAAATCGAATCAGCCGCCCATTCAGCGAACACCACGACGACGCCCCCGGAAGCTCAGCGCCAGGCCTCCAAGGGCGAGCAGCGCCATGGACGCCGGTTCGGGGACGGAGACGACATAGAGTTGTCCGCCCTGGACCAGTTCGCCGGCGATGTTGTAGTGGGCCTGGGTATCACCGAGGAAGTATCGCAGGCCGTCGTTTCGGGCGAGGATGTCGGTGATTTCGATGATGCCGGAGTTTTCCTCGTCCTGGGTGAGGAAGCTGATGCCGCCGGTGATGAAGCGGTCGCGGTCGGATTCGAGGATTTGGGTCCAGTCATCGGTGGCGGGGTTATAGAGCCAGGTCTTGGCGTCGTAGCTGGTGTTGCCGGGGTCTTCCTGGATGAGGATGGTTCCGTCGGCGGTGACGACGAGGTTGTCGAAGGAGCGGGCGGCCTGTCCGTCGGTGCCGAGCAGAGCGGCGCTGTCCTGGATCATGGTGATGGAGCCGCCGAGCGTCAGATCATTGGCGTCGGAGAAGTCGAGGCGGTAGAGCTTGGCGGACTGGCCGGAGATACCGGTGGTGACGAAGAAGAAGGTGTCGGCGTCGAGCCAGTGTCCGTCTTCGGGGCGGGCGAACTGGGTCACGCCGTCGGTGGTGCTTTCGGTCTGGAGAGCGGCGCCGGTGGTGTTGCCGGTGACCGCTTCGAGGGAGAAAGTTCCGTTGATGGCGGAGGTTTCGGTGGGGACGCCGGCGACCTTGATGCCGTAGAGTTGCCCGCCGTGCAGACCGGCCATTTCGACGGCGTTTCCGGTGGTCTGCTTGTCGCCGACGTAGAGATAGACCTCGCCGGGGGTGGTGTCATCGGTGCCGATGACGACGGTCTTGTCGCCGGTGAAGGGATTGGCCAGTGAGTTTTCCCATGCGAACTTGCCGAGGTAGGGCAGTTCGTAGGCCTTGCCTGCTTCGGAGCCGGTGGCGATCCAGCCGAAGGCGCGGCCGGGGTCGCCGAAGGGCGGGCCGTTTTCCTCGCCGTTCATAAAGATGCGACCGGCATAGCCCTTGCCAGACGATGCGTTGTAAAACGCGCCGACATCGGCCAGGTCGGCTGAGCACAGACGGTTCCACGCGGTGGTTCCGGCGACCCAGGCGCTGGTGTTGCTGTTCCAGGTGAACACGTCGTTGGCGCTCTGGATCATGTCCTGGCCGGAGATGACGCTGAAATCGCTCTTGTTGATGACCCACTGGGAGACGAACGCGCCGGCGCTGCCGTGGGCGCGGACGATGCCCTGGGTGTTGCCCAGTTCGTGATTCATCAGGACGGTGAACGTGCCGTTGCCGTTGTCGAACGCGCCCAGTCCGTCGGGGACGCCGACCATCTGATAGCCGTTGTCCGCCGCGTCGCCGACGGTGAGGATGGAAGTCACATCGACGCCCGGAGCGGTGGGCGTCACATAGGGGGTTTGAGAACTGCTGGGGCCGGTGGTCTGCGCCATCGCGGTCGAGGCCAGCATTGCCGCGCTGAGCGTACCCAGCGCATAACCATAACGACGTGTGCGTTGCATCTACAGTCTCCTTCGCGTAGAGAGGAAGTCGCGATCACACCGGTTGCCTCGGCGACCAACCGAAAGCTCCCGTCCGGTGCTTGACTGTAGTGGAACACACAACGATTGCCCTGTGATTACCCCCCGATTAGGGATCCAATAAGTGTCGATCAATTTTCGGTTGGGGATATTGTCGGTATCTCACACGACATACTGTTCCAACTGACCGACATTGTCCGCCCCCAACCGGCGGAAAATTTCGATGGTCGCCGTCGAACGGTTCAGCGTGTAGAAGTGAATCCCCGCCACGTTGTTTTCCAGCAGGTCGCGGGCCTGTTGCGTCGCCCAGTCGATGCCGACCTGACGGATCGCGGCGTTGTCCTCGCCGTGCTTGGTGATCCGCTTGGTCAGCTTCGCGGGATAGCGCGCGCCCAGCGCCAGTTCCGGCAACCGTTTGAATGTCCCCGCCGAGGTGATCGGCATCAGCCCCGCGACGATCGGCACACGGATCCCCGCCAGTTCGCAGCGATCCCGAAAATCGTAAAAGTCCCGGTTGTCGAAAAACAACTGCGTGCAAATGTAATCCGCCCCCGCATCCACCTTCGCCTTCAAATAATCCATCTCCAACACACGATGCGGCGTCGCCGGATGACCCTCCGGGAAACCCGCCACACCAATCCCAAACCCACGCCCACGGAAGTTGGGATTAAATTGCGACGCGTCAAACGCACGGATGAATCGCACCAGGTCCGCGGCATGTTGAAAATGATCGTCTTGCTTGCGGTAATCGCTCATCCACCGCGGCGGGTCGCCCCCCAGCGCCATGATGTTGCTCACCCCCACCGCCGCGTATCGCTCCAGAATCAGCCGAATGTCTTCGGCGCTGTGACACACACACGTCAGATGCGGAATCGGATCGAGCGTCGTTTCGGTTTTCAAACGCTCCACCAGCCGGTGCGTCTCCTCCCGGCTGCTCCCGCCCGCACCGTAAGTCACCGACACGTAATGCGGACGCAGCGGCTCCAATTCCCGGATCGCGGCGAACAGCCCCTCCCACCCCTGCTCGTCCTTCGGCGGGAAAAACTCAAAACTGAACGTCGCCTTATGCGCGGCGAATACATCGGCTATGTGCATGGTCCGACCCTTAATCCATTCATCCGGATGAACTGATGATACGCGGCGATGGTTCTTCAATCAACCCGACCGGATATGATATCGGCATGAACGACCGTCTGACAAAATTATTGGCCCTGCACCAGGCCGACCCGTCCGACACGTTCTGCACCTACGCCCTGGCGATGGAGGCGGCGAAACTCGGCCGCGCCGACGAAGCGATCGGGTGGCTGGACAAGACGATCGCGCTGGATGCGAACCAGGCCTACGCCTATTACCACAAGGCGAAGCTGCTGGCCGAGATGGACCGCCGCGCCGATGCGTTGAAAACGCTGGACGAAGGACTGGCCGCGGCGCGACGATCCGGCGACGACAAGGCGCTGGCCGAACTGAACGACCTGGCGGGCTTGCTGGAAGCGTGACAAAACCGCAGGTTGCCACCGCGCGGCTATGCGGATGCGCGAAATACGCCGTTGATTCTTCATAGCCGCGCGGCCCCCGGAAGCAACCCGCGGTTTTTCATCGCAAAAAAAAGCCGCGACCTGTCAGGTCGCGGCTATGAAGAGATTGGACCGATTGCAAATGCGATGAGCATGACGACGTAGCACAACGAAACGAACACAGCGAACCCAATTGCCAAAACCTTGAGCATGCGCAGCATGTTTTCTTCGGGCTGCCTGACCCATCGCGACCACGGCGGTTGCCACCGTTGCAGGCGATCAAAGAAAACCACATGAAGCCACAATAACAGTACGAACACCCCCATCACCACCAACCCAACCATTTGTTCTGAGCGTGACATACTGGAGGTATGTATCACAGAAGAGCCGCCAAAGCAAAACCCACCGCCGGTTGGCGGTGGGCTTTTTTGCGTGTCTAAATACTTCCGGGGGCCGGACCCGCTGGAAGCGGGTCACGCCGATCCATACTTCCGGGGGTCAATACCGATAGTGTTCCGCCTTGTACGGCCCGTCCACCGGCACGCCGATGTATGCGGCTTGTTTTTCGGTGAGCTTGGTGAGTTTCACGCCGAGCTTTTTCAGGTGCAATCGCGCGACTTCCTCGTCCAGCTTCTTCGGCAGCATGTACACCTTCTTCTCGTAAGCGGCGCGGTTGGTCGCCAGTTCGATCTGCGCGATCGTCTGATTCGTGAAACTCGCGCTCATCACGAACGACGGATGCCCCGTCGCGCAACCCAGATTCAACAACCGGCCCTCGGCGAGAATCAGCACGCTGTGACCATCGGCAAACACCCATTCATCGAACTGCGGCTTGATGGTGTGCTTTTTCACCTGGCCCGCTTTGGCGAGTTTACCCAGCCCGGCCATGTCGATTTCGTTGTCGAAGTGGCCGATGTTGCCGACGATGGCTTTGTCTTTCATGCGGCTCATATGTTCGGCGGTGATGATGTTGAGGTTGCCGGTCGTCGTGACGAACACGTCGGCGGTTGAAACCACATCTTCGAGCGTCAACACCTGGTACCCCTCCATGCTGGCCTGAAGGGCGCAGATGGGGTCGATCTCCGTCACGATCACGCGGCAACCCTGACCCTTGAGCGCTTGCGCGCAGCCCTTGCCCACGTCGCCGTAGCCGCACACCAGCGCGACCTTGCCGCTGAGCATCACATCGCTGGCGCGGTTCAATCCGTCGATCAGCGAGTGGCGGCAACCATACAAATTGTCGAACTTGCTCTTGGTCACCGAATCGTTGACGTTGATCGCGGGGAACAACAACGTCCCGGCCTTTTGCATTTCATACAGACGATGCACGCCGGTGGTGGTTTCTTCGCTGACACCCTGCACGGCGGGCGAAATCTTTTTCCACACCCCCGGAAGTTCGGATTGAATGGTTCGCAGCAATTCGAGAATCACACCCCACTCTTCGGGTTCGTTGTGTTCATCGAATGCCGGGATTTTACCGGCCTTCTCGAACTCCAGGCCCTTGTGGATCAGCAGCGTGGCGTCCCCGCCGTCATCGACGATCTGGTCGGGGCCGGTGCCGTCGGGCCAGATCAGCGCTTCGCGGGTACACCACCAGTATTCGGGAAGCGATTCACCCTTCCATGCGAACACGGGGACGCCGGCTGGTTTTTCAACCGTGCCCTTACGCCCCACCGCCACCGCGGCGGCGGCGTGATCCTGCGTGCTGAAAATGTTGCACGAACACCAGCGCACATCCGCGCCCAGATCGGCGAGCGTTTCGATCAGCACGGCGGTCTGCACGGTCATATGCAGCGACCCCATGATCTTCTTGCCCTTCAGCGGCTGCTTCGGACCGTACTTCTCACGCAACGCCATCAGGCCGGGCATTTCATGCTCCGCCAGACGGATTTCATCGCGGCCCAAACGGGCAAGGGACAGGTCTTTGACTTTGAACGGCGGACGAGCGGTGGCGGTGGTCATGGGTACTCCAGTTTCGAGTTTCGGGTTTCGAGCATTGTTATCAGCCGCGGCTTCCGAGCCGCGGATCGTCGGGATGGCTACGGGACCATTTCAAAAACCAAATCAGAAATTACCGTCTGGAGGGGGAAGGATCGTCAAACTCGAGGTTCATCAACGAGCTATCAACTTCCTTGGGGTCCAGAAGGAGCAGTAAGGACACTTCCTGTATCAAGTCATCCTGGTTGGCTTCCTCAAGCTGTTGGGCGAGGTAATCCCAGACCTGATTATGTCGGAGATGACGACCGACTCGTTGGAATTTGGGATCCACCACGCGAACACGAATCGACCCGGGGTTGTAGCGATAAACTTCAGCCCTGGCACCGGGATGGGATTTCTCGTAGTGTTCAAGCGCCGCCCTGATGAACCGAACACGTTCGTCTTTCGGACCACGAATAATGGTTGCCATATCAGCCAATCCTTTCATCAGCCCACTGGACCAGACGATCGGCGGCTTGCCAAAACGCTTTCGCCTCCGCCTCATCACCGGTGTCGGATAAATATCTTAATTCCGTTGACCAACTGCTCAAATGGGCTAAATCCTTCGCCACATGTCTGTCAAATTGTATCCGTGCGCCGGCCGAACGGTCCCGTGTAATCCAAGCAAGTCGTGGCCGCTCGGACCGCGAAACGACCGCAACACATCTCCGCGCCGCCCCGCCGGGGTGGACACAATCAACAGAGATTTTAGAATACATTCCACGGCATATCCCGTCAGATAAATCGATGCCTGCGCTCGCCGGTTCCGCAATAACAGTTCGCCATCTTCCAGTCGCTGATAAGCAACCCGATAGTATTGACGCGCATCTTTGTCTTGCGGTAGCGACATCTGGGTGTTCTCAACAACTTCGACAAGCCGCGGCGACGAACAGGGCCGGGCCTTTGGTGTTGGTTTCGGTGGGTAACGGTTGAATGTTCACACGGTCGAAGCCCGCGTCCTTCAGCATCGCCGTCATCCTCCGGGGGGCGAAGCCCAGATGCTGGTGGCCCATCGTCTGCTGATACTCGACATGATCGTGCGGCAACATATCGACCAACAATAATTTGCCCCCCCCGGAAGTTTTGATGACGCGGGCCAATTCTTTCAGCGCGATTTCGGGGGCGGGCAGGTGATGCAGGACGAGCATGACAACGGCGACATCGAGGGCCGCGTCGTCGATGGGCAGCGCGGTGACTTCGCCACGCCGCAGTTCGACGTTTTTGAATCGCGCCAGACGTTTGCGACAGGCCTTGAGCATCGCGGCGGAATTATCCACGGCGACGACGCGCTTCACGAACGGCGCGAGCATCTCCGTCATCTGCCCCGTGCCGCAGCCGATGTCCCCGACGGTCCAACCGGCGTCGAGCAGCGCGGGCAGGGCGAGCAGATCAAAGCGGTCGCCGAACAATTCGTGACGCAGATGATCCCACTGACCGGCGGAACTCGAGAAAAACGCCTGGCTCCGCGTCTGGCGATCGGCGAGAACGCGCTGGAGGCGAAGCTCATCGCGCTGGACAACGGAAGAACTTCCGGGGGCGGCGATCTGCTCGCGGACCAGCAACCAGAGTTTACGCGCCGGCGGATCGAGGTCGTCGTGCCTCAGCCGGTAGATCGTCGCGGTGCCCTCGCGGCGGCTGACGACGAAGCCCCCCTCGGCCAGCAGCCGGAGGTGGCGCGACGCGGTGGACTGGGGCAGTTGCAACACGGCGCACAACTCGGCGACGGTCAGTTCCTGCCGCTCCAGCACGCGCATCGCCCGGCAGCGCACGGCGTCGGCGAGCACGGTCATCCGCGTCAGAATGGAAAGCGGGGAGGTCGTCATGGCTTCATCCGTTCATCCGGATGAATGAATTGTTGACGGAGGAGGCGGTCGTGTCAAGTCGTGCGGGAAGGTTCTGACTGAACTTTTGCAAAAGTCGAAAAGATGTTTCAACACAGAGATCACAGAGGGCACGGAGAAGATTTTTTGGGATGTATTTTCCGTGTTTTTCGCTCGTGGACTCCGTGTTTAAACCGAACTTCGCAAAAGTTCGGTTCTGATAACCGCGAAGCGGCGCGCCGCTCTGCCTTGGCTTGGGAACCTCGGTTCGGGATAAGGCAAACATTCGCAATCCCACGCAAAATCCGCCGCCGGCCCCCGCGTTTTACGACCGGACAATTACTTTGTTTTCAGTGAAAACAAAGTAATCGTCGTCGCTGTTTCATGCGGTAAATACCGTAAAAAATGCGACGACGCCTGGTGGCGCGACCCCCCCCCCACCCGGAACCCCGAACCCGGTTCCGGCGTGCGGCGACCGGCTTATCCCGAACTGTCGTTGGGAGGGCGTGACGCAGATCGGGCCGGCGGTGAGGCAGCCGCGGAAGCAGCGGCTGGATTTGTTTGAGCGGAAGTTGCGGGGGATGTTTGATTTCAGCGAGGCGGAGGGGGTGGGCGGGCGAGGCGGGTTGATCCCGGTGGGCGGGCCGGTGCGGCGGAGGTGATGCGGCGGGAGAGGCCGGGCTTTGGGTTCAAACGCGTGATGCGATGGATGATGGACGTGGGCGTGCCGAACCGTGTGGTGGACCTGGCGATGGATTGGCGGGTGAGTCGGGCGGTGGCGCAGTCGGTGTTTTATCACCACCGGGGGCTGTGGAGCGCGCGGACGTGGACGGACGCGGCACGGTTGGCGCTGGCGAGGTGAGTGCTAGAGCAGTATGCGTGATTAATCTTCGCCGAAGAACCCGAGGCGGCGCTCGAAGACTCGCTCTGCCTCGGCTTGAGTTGGAGATTGTTTGTGCCAGTTGCTCTAAGCCGCGAGCGGCGGAATGTCACCCGCACATCAGGGGGGTGACGGGGACATCGGCCCAGTGGCTTTGCCGCTGGCGTTCGAGGCGGATTTCTTCGAGGACTTGCAGCAGCAGGTGGACGCGGTGGTCGAGGTGATGGGGGTCACAGACACAGGCGTCGCCGCCCTCGTCGCAATGGGCGGATTCGCGGACGATCTGACGGATGGTGACCTCGAAATGCTGGATCGGCTGATCGTGGGAGCCGATCAGCAGGTCCACCAGACGCGGCACGTAGGCGTGCAGATCAATCACCCAATCGGCGGCACAACGGGCCGCCAAGGCGTCCATCAGACGATCCTGCGTTTCCTGGTCGATGTGGCACAACAGATGTTCATTGGGCATGATGCACCTCCCCGTGGTAATGAGCGGCCCGCCACATCTGTATTGTATCCCAGGGAGCGGCTGAAAAGTAGAAAAAATGATGATAATGTGAGAATCGGGTAGCGAGTGGTGAGTAGGGAGTAGGGAAAGACGGTGGCCCATGACGCGGAAACGGCCCGACACGCCGGTTCACGCTATCCACCGCACGACTCGCTACCCGCTACTCACCACTCGCTACTCGCTACCCCATGCACCTACCGCCCTTGCCGGCGACGTCTTATCAGGTTGATCCGGGCATGATGGGGCGGGGATAAAAAAACCGCCCCGGTATGAACCGGGGCGGTGGGGGATTCGGGAAGAACCCAAGGCGGCGCTCGCCCCCGGAAAAAGACTCGCTCTGCCCTGGCTTGAGGGGGTTAGAACAGCAGTTGGAACTGGCCGCGGATGGAGACCTGGTCTTCTTCGCCGGTGGAAACCAGACCCTGACCGGTGTCGGTGCCGATGCCGATGGAGTTATCGAGCATCCACACGACGTCCATGGTGAACTTGGCACTGTGCTTGTGGAAGTAGTAGTTGCCGCCGAAGGTGAGGATGTTGACCGGATCGTCCGCGGTGGGGCTGAGGACGGAGAAGCTGCTGAGGGTGTTGTCATCGAGGTCGATGTATTCGTAGCGACCGAAGACATCGAACTTATCGGGGACGATGAAGACGCCGGCCTGGACGACGACGGCGAACTGGTCGGGTTCGTTGGCGGTGCCGGCGAGGGTTTCGCGGCTCTGGGGGTGGCTGCCGATGACGGCGGCGAAGGCGTTGAAGCCGTAGGCGTCGGGGGCTTCAAAGCTGGCATCGATGGTCCACTTCAGGACGTCGCCGGGGGTGTCGTTGACAACACCGAGGGATTCACCTTCGCCCTTTTCGTAGTCGATGGCGGCTCCGAGGAGCAGGCCCATCTGGTCACCGGTGAAGGTGGTGAAGTCCTTGAACTGGTCCCAGGTGCCCATGGCGAGGAACTCGACACGACCGGCGAAGGCGACGTCGATGGTACCTGTGGTGCCGCCGTTGTTGTAGTCGGTGTTGGCGGCGTAGGAACCGTCATGGATCATGGCCAGGACGCGGAACTGGTCGGCGGTGTAGCTGACCTGGACGCCCTGGGTGTAATCGACGGTGAACAGATCGGCGACCAGCGAGCGTTCGACGGCGAGCTGGTAGCGGCTGTCCACGGC
>JBAYVY010000025.1:0-19077 GCA_041674345.1 Phycisphaeraceae bacterium
ACCGCCGGCGTCGAACCGATCCTCGCCCTGCGCTCGCTGTGGCTCAGCAACGACGACCGCTGGAACCACTACTGGTTGTGCGGCTCACCACTCCGACAAGCCGCGTAGGGTGTCATGCACCCACCGAAACATGGCTGCCGAAACAGGGCTTGACGCTACCGAATCAGGTGCTAAAGTATGTTGTTCAAATGCATCGCTCGCCGATGCGATGTACGAGTCGATCCTCGATAGCTCAATCGGTAGAGCGGCCGGCTGTTAACCGGCAGGTTGCTGGTTCGAGTCCAGCTCGAGGAGCTTACCCCAGTCACAAACAAGTGGCTGGGGTTTTTGTTTAGCGGGTTTGGCGGTACGCAAGCCACGCCCCCAACACCAGTTCGGGCAAGCCGTTACATGATGCTCGCTCTCACCGGGACGCCCGATCCAGTTAAGCCCGCCACCGCTCCGACGCCCATCTCGTCCCGCGCTCTCAGACTCTCGCCGCTCTCCAGTAAAACGGGTTAACAGACACGTTCGGGGTGGACCGTTGACGAGAGGTCACGCTCTCCTGATTCGTTCGACGGATATCGAGATAAATATCGAATGCTGATGTTGCATAAGGGCATGGATGTCATTTGTCTTGCGGTGGTGTCGCACAGGTTGGGGTGATGATGGAATCGACCACTTCGATGATGATGCTGCCGAATAAAACCAGTATGTAAACCAAGAGGGGAGTACTCGCCGCGAGTATGCCGACGGCGACATCGGCAGCCGCCGACGCGAAATACCGCATCCGATCGAATCCGTCAGTAGACGCGTATCGCACCAGGTGATAACCGAGAAATGCCGTACTGAGTGCCAAACCAATAAAGAACAGCAATGGCACAGTCCACAACATTGCCTTGAGACAATGCTTTGCTAACGAAATTGCATCATTGGCCAGCGAAGCCACTTGGGGTTCGTCGTCAGCAGGTACGGCATCTGGCATCAACACGATGGCGCAGTAGCACATGACGACGCCAAATGGGATATTCCACAACAGGAAGTCGCTCTCTTCCAGCATCACTGCCCTCCCGACACCGACCCCCAGCGTCACAAGGCCGATGCCAATCAAGAGCAGCCCGATGCCTCGCAGTACCTCGGAATGCCGGACGGGAGTGTTCAACTGCAAGGCACTCTTTGCTATCACACCACCACACTTTCCAGCTGAATACAGCAAAACGAGCAGCACGACACCCACTCCGACCCCACGACCGAACACTGCAAAGCTGTCGCTCTTGGTGGCTGCGTAGAGGGATAAGACAATTACCGTTGCGAACAGTATCAAACCAGCCCAAATACCAACCGTCAGACAAAAGGATGAGATCGCCTGGCGATCCCCAGCGCCGACCAAGCGATGCATGCCGTTAAGGACGGCATCACAAATCCGAATCAACACATGGTCGGGATGACCTCGCGATTGGCGAATCTTTCGGCGGACACTGGTGCGCGGCAGTGGCGGGGTGTGACTCGAGCCCGGGTCTACTGGTTCGCCACCCGGCACACCGACCGATCGATTGCATACAGGGCACTGCACCGCCTTGCCTGCATGGGCTTCCGGTATCCTCAACGATTTGCCACAGTGGTTACATTCAAAATGTATCATTGTCGACATGCCTCTCGGCTAATATACCCCACTGGTTTTCAACCCCGGTGTGATGACTCCTAACGTGAGGCCGGCCACGTCAAGCCACCAAGTGAACCTAAATCATCGTGGATGGCCTGCCAAGCGATTACTACATTAATGCCTTCAACGTCGGCATGTTTTGCGGTCACGATTCCTATCACCCGACCGTCCTCGGTCAACAACGGGCCTCCGCTCATGCCGGGGTAGACATGTGAGTCTGTTTGCACAATCAAACCAGTCTCGGTTTTCCTGATCGAGCCGATGGTGCCACGAAACGAACTGGCACCAATGTTTTTGCCGACCACGTCTTGCACCGTAGGTATTTGTCCAGAGGCGAACTCTTCACGAATGTGTGCCAGGCGTTGCTTGGTTTCTGCGGGGTTGAGGGCTGAGACAATCTGAGATGCTACGCCGGGATAACCCAATGTGGTTACATCGTCGCCTTGGGCATAGTGTGGTGCAAATCGCAGCGCGTTCGCAAATTGATGATCAATTTTCAATACCGCCACATCTAAATAGACGCTGGAATGGATGACCTTGGCGGGGACAATTTGACCCGTGTCTCCCAGCGCAACCACCACATCCCAGTCCACCGCGTCTTCGTAGGCATCCACCACTTCACGACCGATCTCAACGACATGGCGGTTCGTCAGCAGAAGGCCATCTTTCCCCACCACGAATGCGGTGCCGGTGCCGATCGCCAGCATGTCATTGGATTGGTCGGTTGCAGATGCTACACGCACACGCACAATAACCCGTGCAATCAATGGCTCAAGGGATGCCAGATCAAGTCTGCCATTGTTCGACAAGGTACTCACGCTGGTCGAAGCATCTGTTGCATTGCTCCGTGTGGTCGTACTCGCCATTCCGGGATGTGCCGAGTCCGCGTCTGGGAAGAATACTCTGTTTGCCATATAGCCCACTCCAACGGCACCAGCCACTACGATCAATACAATGGCTGCCAGCAACAGCAATGACAGGTTGACACCTCTGGATGCCTTCTTGCCCACCAATTTGCCTAACAACTTGTCCACCCCCGCAGGCAACCGTTCATGGTGATCCGCCAGTGCTGTGGCCAACATCTTCCGCCCAGACGGGTTTTCGCACGCAGCCAAGCAATGTTGCCTCGCCAATTCCGAATCTCGCTTTTGAAGCGAGATCAGGCATCGGACAACCTCGATCTCCCATAGCTGCAATTCATGATGGCGGTCCATGACAACCGCACGCTTCAGCAGCATCTCGGCCTGGTCCACTGAGCCGGCCACGGACTGACGATACGCTTGAGTAAGCAGCGATCTTGCAGAGCCGTCCGTGACAGCATTCAAGCCGTTTGTGACCATGCCTAGTTCCCCTTGTCCTTCTTGTCTTCCTTCGATGTTTGGTCCTTGTTTTTCAATTTCTCCACCTCTTTCGTCAATTTCGCCAGCTTGTCCTTCAAGCTGCTATTTTCAGATTCTGTATTTTTGAGTTTGTCCGCCTGCTCACTCCATTGTTTGTTGAATTTCTCCAGCTCCTGCTGCTGCGCTTTCTTCAAATTTTCACGCTGCGTTTTCAGGTCATCAGTGACTTTTGCAAGAGCATCTGCCATGTTTATGCGCTCGGCATACATCTCGACTCGCTGCTGACATGCTTCGACCTCTTTGGCATTCGGCTCAGGCAGTTGGACGGTGGATTGATTAGGGCCACCATTGATGCCGCCACCAATCTGAACTGATTCGGTGCCTTGGTCGCCTGACAACTCGGTTCCAAGTGATTGGACAACAGACTTCAACTGGTCTTCCTTCGCTTTCCAATACTGGGAGGTGACTTCCTTACAACGTGCCGTGTCAGCGTCCAGCCGGCTTTCCAGAGACTTGTTAGTAACATCTACTTGCCTCTGCTTTGCATTGATGAGTTGGCTAAAGCTCGTGTTTTCTGACGCGGGGGCCAGGTCAAGTTGCTCTGCTTGTTTCACCAACTCTGTGGCATTTTTGTATAGTTCCACAGGCAGAACGTGATCGTGATGCTGTTCCAGTTTGGCGAGTAATTCGTGGGCCTTGTTCAGCCAGACATCCGCTCGCTTGACTGCGTCATTCACACGTTGTGCACTGGCGTACAAAGGGGCGAGTTGAGCCGCCGGAACCTTCGCTTCACGAACTTGCTGCATCCATTGCTGGATCGAATCGGTGGTCCAATCTGCCTTGGTATTCCCCTCGGCTACCAGTTCGGCCAAGGGGTCAGGATCACGCGCATTGGTGTGGCGGACATTAAGCAGAAAGCCAGTAATCGCTACACCACCGGCAAAAGCCACGATGCAGGTGGCCCAAAGCACTGGCCGCAGCAGATGCGATCTCCCATGATGTCCCGCCTCCCCATCGGAACCATTCTCTACGAATCGAGTTTGTCGAATATGTGAAACGTCCTTACATGCGTTGGCGAATTCACACGGCGGTGCATCTCGAGACGCCCACACAGTGGCCAGGGCATCCACATAAGGATGGTTTGCTGATCGTTGAGGCGGTTGGACGATTTGCTTTCTTCCTGATCGGGTTGCCACTTCTGCATAGGTCGCTATTTGTACGGGGGCACTTGCGGCCAGGATACGCAGCCCCCACGCGACCCGAGAACGTTGTGTGATGGGCAACAACGCCGGCACGGTAGCCACGGCGGCGGCGGTGGGAGATGAATGAGGAAATGCGTACAGGTACTTCTGCAAATCTCCCGTAAGATAAGCATCGAGCAAAGGGAGAACCTGCTGGCTCGAACCAACGTGGGCACGGGGCTGTGGCACATCTATCTGCACGGCAGACGCGGTGTTTTCAACGTTAATCTGCCATACCGTGTTTGTCCGCATCAATGATTGCACGGAAGTCGCAACAATATTGATCCAGTCGTGACTGCTGAAAATCAAGGAGACAAATCGAAATGTTCGTCGGCCCGCCGTATCTCGACTGCCCTCGAAACATCGGGTCACCGCGTACCTGCCAGATGGCAACGGTCGTCCCATACCCGCCGGATCTGTGCTGAGACTGTCAAGAAATTGCGGGTCATCGGTCTGGCCGAACCCCAGCGTCTCCAGTGCCTGCCGATCACTGTCAGAGACATCCGGCGAACAACCCAATGTTCGATAGCCCTTCACGGAGCCCAGAATGTGCCATGATGCTTGTGCTTTCATTGATTCCCCATCCACCAAGCAGCGTATCCAATAACCGCTACGATAGCTGCAACAAATATGCAGAACCCTACCCACAAGAACAGTCGAGTGACCTTCGCCTTCTTTTCTTTCTGCATCATCTGGACGTAATGACGCCTCGTCCGCTCCCCATGCTCGGCCGCAAGTTGTTGTTGCTCATTTCGATCAATATGGTCCAACAGATACTTCAGCGGTTCCACCACACCGTGTGATTGGAAGTGGGCATGGATACGCGGGTGATTTCCGGATTTGCCAGATTCATGGTCGTGTTGGACCGCTGAGGAAAGGAACACGCGCATATCGCTGAATGATCTGACCAGTTGCGGGAATCGCTTTTTTACGAATGCGTCGGGGCCCCCGGCGGCTTTGACGTACGGTCGTCGAATGTCATATTTAGTCAAGACCAATGCGATGGGGACATCTTCGCCGCCTGGCCAGTTGCGAATACGCTCAAGGGCCTTCAGCATGGCAAAATCATCATCCATCGCATCGGTCAGTGCATGGGTTTCGACCACGGCGGGATCAATGAGTGCAATCACACCCGCTGCGCGGTCGATGTGGTCGAGCAACTCAATCACGTCTTCGGTGCCGGCTCCGTCAATGAAGGCCTTACGGAAGACTTCACCTGGATAGTCCAACGACACCAGCGGCCGGGCCACACCGTGATACGTCACCTCCATGTGCAAATATCGTGACGATGTGGTGCCGGCTGGCGGATTGCCGTCACGAAGCGTCTGGACGATCTCTATACATTCACGATGCGTCGGGCCATCGAGTGCTTTGGTCGAAATCTCGTTGGGGTTCGACCACAGTGTGTAGTAGAGGCATGACAGGAATACAGTCTTTCCTGCCTGTGTACGTCCCAGAACGACGATGCGATCCCGATCGGTTGGTGCCGTGCCATCAATAGGCGCATCAAGTGATGGTGCCGGCGGTGGTGCGGATTTTATATCGACTTCGACGGCTGCCTGTGCTTCAGGATCGGTTCCCAACACATGTTCGTTGTCCATACTCTCGTTCATGCGCGTCCCCCATTGGAGTTGCAAGTTCATTTGCACGGAGTATGATATCATACGATCATTTATCCGCAACATTCTGAAATTTGGGGGCTTATCGAAATGACACGCAAGAATCGGATCAACTCGACCAATATTGAACTGGGCGAGGAGAAATCGTCTGGGGCCGGGATGTCGTTCTGGGTGGGCTTTGCGATTGTTGCCGCCATTGCGGGCATATCACTGATTTTCAACGTTCTGTTGCTGATGATGTGGTCCAACCAGCAAAGCACCGCTCGTCAGCAATTACCGCAGGTCACAGCAGAACGAGATAGCCTGAAAGAGCAGCTTGCCAGCGTCAAGAAGCAGGACGAGCAGCAAGCAGTTCAGTTGAAAAACCTGGCGGATGTCCAATCTCAGTTGGCGGATGCCCAACTGGAGACCGAACGACAACGAAAGCAACTATCCGAAGTCATGGCACCGCCGAGTTCGCTGCCGCTGATGGATCAGCGCAAAATGCTTCAGCGCATTGGCAAGGTGCGGCTTGATGTGAAAATAGATTCCCATGCACAGGATGCTGGCGTTAGGGCGGCCGTCATCCAAGCTGCTATCGCACAAAATGCAGGTCAACTGCAACTCGATCAGACTTCGCCTTACCTTATGGAAGTGTCAGTTGATCGTCTGCCAGCCCAGATTACATTTGGCTCCACCGACACACCCATTGAGGCGGTCCTCGTGCAGGTCAAAATCTACGAACAGATTCGCGTCCCAGGCACGAAAGAATCTTGGTGGGCCATCGTTCGAGACTATTCGGTGCAGCAGCGTTCGACGAAAGACACTACACAGACGGCCGCCATCGATGCCGTGACCAAGATCATGGAAGTGGCTGATCGTGAGTTGGGGCACGGAAATTCGAGTAACGGCTCGTAGCAGAGAACATCCGCCATGCTCCTCTACCACGGCACCTCCGCGAAGTGTCTCGACGATGTTCTCGCCAACGGCATTTGTCCACGGTGTGATGGTGTGTCCAACTGGAAGAAAGCGCCCAGCCGCAACGACATGGTTTATCTGACACGGGGGTATCCGTTCTACTACGCCGTGCAAGGCACCGCCCATACGAAAGTTGTGGTCTTCGAGATCGACGGCGAATTGATCGACGATCTGTGCCTATACCCTGACGAAGATTACATCTGGTACGTCGCCGACCGCACCGGGGACCGGGCGAACCTCACGACGCCGCAAGCGGCCGAACACCTTGAGGTGCTGCAAGACCAGTGGCCCAAGAGCCTGCGTATGCTTGGCAACGTCGCCCATCAAGGCGCAATTCCAGCCGGATTCATCACGCGTTACTGCATCTACGAACCGAAGGCGCGGCCCGCTCTCTCCTTCGCCATAACGGACTATTCGATCAACGTGATGAATTACCTGTCTGAAATGCACAATCTTCATCAACTCGTGGCGTGGATGTTCGGGGACGAAACACGGTTGCCGTGGGTTCAAGACAATGACAAGCAACTTCGGAAATTCTGGCTGAAGGAGTCAGCCGATCGCACGGGCATCGAAGTGGTCGTTCGGCATTGATGCGGCGACTTGCATCGTCCTGATGCCGTCAATTAATTTTTCAGTTCGCCGCGATTCCACGCAACATTTCGGCCCCTTCTGCAAAAAGACAAAGGTGAGGACACCTTGTTTAACTGCACCCCCGGAAGGAGCCCGCCTTGCCACGCTATAGTCGATTCAGCCATGCCAGGATGACCCCCGCCGAGCGACGGCGGGAGATCGTTGCGATCCTATCCCATGGGCTTTGCCGCATGCATGCCCGTTCCGGGACGGACGCTGAAGAAAATCTTCACCCCGCACCGGAACACGCTTGCTTTCCCGGTGAAAAGGCCGCTCAGTGTGTCTCGAACACCGCCTCGCTTGTGGTTAGCGGGGCCGAGAACAACGAGGACGCACGATGAGCAACAACACGATCAAAAGAGAACTGGCGACGCTGCAAAGCATGACGCCGAAGCAGCTTCGACATCGCTACCGCGAATTATTTGGCGATGAGGCCCGCTCGGGCAACCGGCTATGGCTGCTTCGCCGCTGCGCCTGGCGGGTGCAGGCGCTGGCAGAGGGCGACATGATGGGCCGGGCCCAGCGCGTGCGCGAGCGGGCGCTGGCGATGGCCAACGATGCCGATGTTCGAGTGATCCCGCCGCGCACGCCGGTGCCGGAGCCGGACAAGCCACGGCGCGTGACACCTACCGACCTGAAACCCGACGACCGGCTGCCGATGGCGCACACCGTGCTGATCCGCGAATTCAAGGACAGACGATACGAGGTGACGGTGCTGCCCAGCGGCTTTGAGTACAACGGCGAGATATACCAGAGTCTCAGCGCCGTGGCCTACGACATCACCGGCAGCCATTGGAATGGGTATCACTTCTTCAAGAATTCGCTGCTGAACGCCATGAGACTGCAGGAGGTCGCATGAGTAAGCCGAGGACCAAGCATGCAGTGGACGCACCGGAGATTCCGACGGTGCGATGCGCCATCTACACGCGTAAGAGCACGGACGAAAACCTTGAACTGGATTTCAATTCGCTCGACGCCCAGCGCGATTCGGCCGAAGCGTACATCGCCAGCCAAAAGGGCCAGGGATGGACATACTTGCCCGACCGGTTCGACGACGGTGGCTTTTCAGGCGGCACAGTGGATCGACCCGCGTTCCAACGACTGATGGCGGACGTGGAGGCCGGGCGGGTCGATTGCATCGTCGTTTACAAAATCGACCGCTTATCCCGCAGTCTGATGGACTTCGCCAGGATCATGCAGACGCTGGAAACCCACCATGTATCGCTGGTCAGCGTGACACAGCAGTTCAACACGACCAGCAGCATGGGCAGGCTGACGCTTAACATCCTGCTTTCGTTCGCCCAATTCGAGCGGGAGATCATCTCGGAGCGCACGCGGGACAAGATCGCCGCCGCCCGCCGCAAGGGCAAGTGGACGGGTGGCTCGCCGGTGTTAGGTTATGACCGGGTGCGGGACAGTCGCGGTACACGTTTGGTCGTCAATGTCGAAGAGGCGAAACGCGTCCGGGCGGCCTTCACCAAGTACATGGAATTGCAGTCGCTCCTCGACACCGTCCACTGGCTGGATGGTCGGGGCTGGCGGAACAAACAGTACGTCACAAACAAGGGTGTTCCCCGTGGCGGCAAGGAATTCGACAAGTCCACGCTGCTGAAGTTGCTGACGAACCGGCTGTACCTGGGGCAGATCACCTATAACGGCCAGTGTTTCGACGGCGAACACGAGGCGATTGTGGACGAGGATTTGTTCGGCCGCGTGCAGGGCCAACTCGCCCGCAACCGCAATTCCGGGGGCGGGGGCAAGTACCAGCGGAATAAGTACGGGGCGCTGCTGAAGGGATTGGTACGTTGTAAACACTGCGGCGGCGGCATGAGCCACCATTACGCCTCGCGCGGCCAGCGCCGCTATCGCTACTATGTGTGCCAGACGGCGCAGAAAAAGGGTTGGTCGGCATGTCCCTATCCGTCCCTGCCTGCGGGTGAACTGGAACAGTTCGTGGTCCAACGGATCAAAGAAATGACCGGCGACCGCGCCCTGCTGGGCGATGTCGTCAGCCGGGCCAGGGAACAACTCAACCGCCAGACGGAGGAGTTGGAACAGCGCCGAAAACTCCACGAGAACAGGGCGCGACGCATCAATGCAGACATCAACGACCTGACCCGATCCCCCGGAAGTGCCGCCATGCATGCTACGTCCCACGCAGCAAGCGAACTTGCCCGCCTTCAGGATGAATTGGTCGAGGTGGAAAAGGAAATCGGCGACCTGAACCGCCAGATCGTGGACATCCAGCACCGAATGATTGACGAAGACGAGTTGACCGGTGCGCTCGAGGCGTTCGATCCGATGTGGGACCGGTTGCGACCTACGGAGCGGGCGCGGGTGATCCACCTGCTGGTGCAGTGCATCGAATACGACGGGACGAACGAGGAGATCGCCATCACCTATCACCCGGCGGGCTTGCAGGCCTTCGCCGAAATGGAGCCATGTCATGCCTAAAGCCCTGGCCTCAGAAACGGGAGTCACTCAGCGTCATTCGCTCAAATTCATCCGCGAACACAACGCCCGCCGCGCTGTGCAGCGGGGTGCCGAAGAGGAGTCGCCGGCGACTGAACCCGGCCGCGTACCGCGTGTGACGCGGTTGATGGCGCTGGCGCTGCGGTTCGAACATCTATTGGAATGTGGTCTTGTCCATGATCAGGCGGAGTTGGCCGAACTTGGACATGTCACGCGGCCGAGGGTGACGCAGATCATGAATTTGTTGCACCTGGCCCCTGACATTCAGGAAGCCATTCTCGATCTGCCACGCATCGCATCCGGCAGAACCCCGATCACCGAGCGCGACGTCCGGCCCATCGCCGCCGAACCGAACTGGAATATCCAACGAAAGCTATGGCAGCGAATGCAGTCGCCCGGACAATAGCACTGCAAAATAATGAGATATCCAATCACCAGATAAACCCCATTGCAGAGTGACAACAGTATGGCACTGGAAATGCAAATTTTTGATTAATTGATGCCATCATATCTTTTTTCTGTTGCGATCATTAATTCGGCGCAGTATTTTCCGAGCATTCTGAACCGGCCGGGCAATTGGAATGCCCCGGGTTGGCCGAGATGTTCAGGGAAGGACGTTGTTCAGTGTCGGAATCGGACGTGTCCCTTGGCTCGAACGCCGTCAGGCGGATCCTACGGATACGCGATCACCAAACGCACGTCGGCGCAACGGGGCCGGTGCGATCTACACGAAATTAGTCACGCATGGGGTAGGTGGCCGAGCAGACACTGATCGGTGCCTTGTGTGATGCAATTTGCGGAAATGGATTACAGCGCATCAGCACATGCGCGGAAAGCGGCAACAGCATAAGGAAGTTCCCATGGCCAGCAATTTTACACCGAGTCACGTGACGTCCGTCCAACTCCTGGAACACATCGATGCCGGGGTTTTGTTTGAATTCCTGAAGAAGTACAAAGACTTCTTCATCGCTGAAAACGTGATGCCCAGTTCGCCGGCGGCCATCGATCATGTTCGATTGGCATTGGTTTTCGCATCCCCGAAGGAACAGATGCCAGCCGAATTAATGGCAGACCTGTTCTACTGGGACGAGGTCGCCGATATGGGGCACATTGAGGACCTTGTTGAGATAGCCGAAAAACACAGCATTCCGCTCAGCGATCAGGTGACCATTGAAGAGGCGGCGCTTCTGGTCCGCATGGGGGCTCCGGATGCGTTTGAGGACCTCCATGCCGTCTATCATGCTCACGGACTATTGAGAAAGAAGAAGCGTTTTCTTTCCTATTTCGCAACCGTGGCCGATCTACCCAAATGGACCAAGCCCTCCCAGAAGGTGCTGGATCGTCTGTCGGCCGATATGGATGTCTGGTACGACACTCAGAAAAAGGGGCGCGGCACGCGGATTTCCGTGGTGGACAAGCCCGATGCCGCTTGGTTCATTGTGCGTCATGGCGGCACCTTCAAACGCGAAAACGCACTCAACGACGGAAATCCCACCATCGTATTCTTCCGGCCCGAGGCGTATGACTTGCTGATTTACTACCACAAACAGGGGGAACTGGCGATTTACAACGACGGGAACAGCAAGAAGGAGCGGCGAGCATACTGCACATACCTGGGTAAACACTTGTTCGGCAATCCCACGTTCTTCGAGCGGCACGATGCCGAGAAATTCACGCTCGAACCCTTGCGCAAACGAGGACGCGAAGCATTGGATTGCGAAGATGTCCCCGGCGTGCGGACGGCCCGACTGACCTACCTGCGTTACAAGTTTCGCGGCGACAACGGGCACTCCGTGACACATCGCGCCGAAGATGTGTTTGAGGGTCTCGAAAACCTCGGTGCTCACATTCCCGAGCACGTCCAATTGGAATGCATGGGGGTGAAACTGAGGCCCGACCGTGAAGTCGGTGGGGAGCGCAACGTCAAATTGTATTCGCCCAACATCTCCGTGTACGACCACGAAGCGGACGCGGAAATGGCGCATCAATTTCTGACCGAGTGCGGTTTCATCATTCCTCGTCAAGGTTTAGGCAAGGACAAGTCGTGATCGAACTCGACGCATTCTGGCGTTTCGTGGCATTTCGGCCCGGGTTGTCGGGGACCGCCGCCGAATGGCAGACATGCCTTGGTCCGAATTTGTGGCCTCTATGGAAAAAACAGCTTTTTGCCAATGACGGTGTTGCGCGAATTGTCACCCACGGCCCGGACCATCGGTCGTGTCGGGTCGTTCAGATGACCGGCGGCACATACGGCCTGGTGTGTGAAACAACGGGAGACGTGATAGGCAAGGGCCTGAAACTCGCTCAGTTCAAAAAGTATCGGCTGGACACAAAAGCATTGCGTCGGATGCTCGCTGACGCCTTCGGCTGGACGGCTGATTCGCAGATCATTCCAAAGACGACCCACGCGATATCCGTTGGAACGTGGACGCCGGTCTCGGGGGTGGATGTGTTGGTGTTCACGGCTTTTTCACCGACTCCCGATCATTTGATTGATGAGATTCAATGCCTGCTGATCGAACGAGGTCGGCGTTTTCTTCTGTTGGTGCCTGAAAAACCATCGTTGCCCGCGCCAATCCAAGCCGAGATTGACCGCACGCAATCACTGGTCCTGTCGCTGTCGGAATTGGTGCAGTGCGGAACGGATGGGGTGATACAACCCTCCTCGGTGTGGAATACCGCTGCCAATCAGTATTTGAAGCGGCATTTCTCCGAACGCATGGCATTGGCCGCGCCTCCATACCAATTCGCAAAAAAGAGCATGTGGGCGATCCGGTTTGCCGGGACGGAGACTTTCCTCGACGGCACGCTCAAAGGTCCAACATTCATTCGATACCTGCTCGAGCGTCAAGGGCAGGAGATTCACGTCGCCCGGATGCTCGCAGACATCGCGGGCGAAGAACGGTTGGACAAGGCTCGTGATGCAGGCGATTTGATCGACGAACAGACGTTCAACGATTGCCGCCAACGGTATGACGAACTGCAGGAGGAGCGTGCGGATGCCGAACGCAATCACCCAGACCAGCTTCCTGATATCGATAGCGAGATTACTCAACTGGCGAACTACTTCGCCCAATGCGTCGGACTGGGCTCCAAATCTCGCAAGGGCGCTGATGACGTGGCCAAGATCAGGAAGCGTATCGCCCGCGTCATTGAAATCGCATGTGACAAGATCAATGAAAACGACCCCCAGTTGGCCGGTCACCTGAAGAAGTCCATCAAGACCCACACGTTCATGATCTACGAACCGGAGACAGAAATCGACTGGAATTTTGAATAAATCTTGAAGACCACGCCAAACGTGGCCAAGTCACGCCTGATGTGACGCCCCGCCGGTGAAGAGCGAAAGCCGGCGAGGTCAATCACACACAAAGGCCCGCTGAAGCGCTCCCGCCGGTGCTCTTCAGCGGGCTTTTTCGTGCGCAAAGCACGGAAAGGCGTGACCAGTGAAGATCACGACTTCTCCCCGACGTGAAGCCAAACAAGGCTTCGGAACATCTCCTTCCCACCCCCAGGCCAATCTCCCCGCCCCCGAACTTTTCCTCACCCCTCGCGTGATGCATCGCATCGATTGCTCCGTCAAGCGAATGCGCCGCAAGTTCGCCCTCAGTCGCGCCGACGGCGACGACCTGCGCCAGGATTTTTGCGTCGCCATCTTGCAGGCGCGCCAACTGTACGACCCGGACAAATGCATTCTCAAGCGGTTCGTGGCGATGGTGATCAACCGGCGCTACAAGCATCACGTCCGTCGACAGATGCGCCTCCGCGAGGGGCTTGGCAACACTCTTAACACCGTGGGCTTCGATGACGTCGAACCGGGTTTCGACCTTCTGGTCCTCGATCCCGTCGGCGAGAACCTGCACCGGCGTGTCGATCAGCGCGATGCACTCGATCACGCGCTGCGCGATCTGTCCGAATTCGAACTGAGCATCTGCGACCTGCTGCTGGCGGGTCACACGTCGCGCAGTGCTTCCAGAGAACTGAAAGTTGCGCCTTCCACCGTGATACGGGCCATGCAGCGGATCGCGGTTCGCCTTACCGAAAGCAAAGATTTTTCAAATTTTTGAAATTCTACGCAACAAAAACGACCCACCTGCAAAAAGACAAAGGTGGAAGGACACAACAATGACCTTGAACACCAACGACAACCTGATCATCGACCTTAACGTCTTCGTCGCCGAGCCGGCCGATGAGTATCACGCGAAGGCGGCGGAATTCCTCAGCAGCCACCAGCTTCTGGATTTCATGAAGTGCCCGTGGTTGCACCACAAGAAACGCAGCGGACTGATTGCCGATCGAGACTCGACCGCTTACATGATCGGCCGCGCCACCCACGTCCGCATTCTCGAAGGCCGCGATGTTTATGAGGCGACGTTCGCCCTCGGCGGTCCGATCAACAAGACGACCGACAAACCCTACGGCAAAGACACGAAAGCATTCCGCGAATGGGCTGTCGCCCAGGGCAAGCCCGGCGTCCACCACGACGATCTGGCATTGATCGAGAACATGGCCAGCGGCGTTGCCATGAACGACGAAGCGGTGGATTTGCTGCTCTACGGTCGCTCCGAGGGCGTGGTGCGAGCCGAGTACTGCGGTACGCCATGCCAGATTCGCATCGACTGGACCCATCCGCATCGCGGCATCGTCGATTTGAAAACCTGTGATGACCTGACCTGGTTCGAGGCGGACGCGCGGCGCTTCGGCTACCACAAACAGATGGCGTTCTATCGGGCCGTACTGGCCCAAGTGATCGACCAGTTCGTGCCCGTGCATCTGGTCGCAGTCGAGAAGAAAGAACCCTTCCGATGCGGTGTGTGGCGTGTCAGCGATGACACGCTCGCCATCGCCCAACGTGAGAACGAGGCCGCGATCCGTCGGTTGCTGGTCTGCCGCGAGCAGGACGCTTGGCCGACCGGCTACGAGGAGATTCGCGTTCTCGACGTGACGTAACACATCCCAGAGCCCGGGCGGCCTTCGGAATCCAATCGGATTCCCGGAGGCAGGCGCGCCGCAACGGTATGGATGCCATTGCCGCTCCCCGGATGGAAGGCGGCGCACTGTTTCCAGCCGCCCGGGCGCTTCTTTTCGACCACAACTGCTCGCTGCAATCCCCAACCACTGATTCAGGACCACAACATGACACAGAACTTCCGAAACACCGATCCGCCCACCTCCGTCATCGCTGGCCACAGTATGGAAGTCATCGGTGCCGCCCAATGCCAACGCGACCGATGCCTGGCGGCGGTCAAAACCGAACCGGGCCTGACCGCACGTGAGATCGAACAGCGCACCGGCATCAAAGCGCACAAGCGCCTCCCGGAACTGCGTGAACGCGGCCTCGCGCATAACGGCATCACTCGCCTCTGCCAAGTCAGCGGCCGCATGGCGATGACCTGGCATCCACCCGCCTACCTCAACTGACCCCCGCCCCCCCCGGAAGTATTCCCCACGAAACCCAGCTACGGAGAACCACACATGACAATGATGCAACAAATTCACCAGGGCCGACGCCACTCACCGCCGCGACTGTTGGTCTACGGCACGGAAGGCATCGGCAAGTCCACCACGGCCTCACAAGCGCCCAACCCGATCTTCATCCCCACTGAAGACGGCCTGGACCAGATCGATTGCGCCAGTTTCCCGCTGGCCAAGTCGTTGAACGACGTGCGATCGGCGCTGAACGCATTGCTGCATGAGCAGCACGATTACGAAACCGTCGTGATCGACAGCGTTGACTGGCTGGAACGGCTGATCTTCGACGCGCTATGCCAGCAGTACGGTGTGGTGAGCATTGAGAAAGTCGACGGCGGCTACGCTCGCGGCTACACCCACGCCCTCACGCCGTGGCGCGGGATTCTGAACGATCTCGACGAACTGCGCAACAAGCGTGGCATGTGCGTGATTCTGCTGGCGCACGCCAAGGTCGAAAAGTTCGAAGACCCCGAACACGCCGCGTATGACCGCTACTCCCCGCGTCTGCACAAACACGCCACGGCGTTGATCACCGAGTGGGCGGACGCCGTGCTCTTCGCCACGCGAAAGATCATCACGAAAACCGATGCCGGTGGTGCCGGATTCAACCGGGAACGCACCATCGCGTCGGGCCTCGGCAGGGACGGCGGCGAGCGCGTGTTGCGCACCGTCGGCAGCCCGGCCTGCGTGGCGAAGAATCGTTTCAACCTCCCACCCGAACTGCCCCTGTCGTGGCCGGCACTCATGCAGGCCATCGTCAACGACTCCAACACATCGACGCCCGCGCCTTTACGGCTTGTCGACACCGATACCCCATCCGACCCATCCAACTCTCACCAGGAGAACTAACACATGGCCAATCTGAACGGATTCGATGCCTCGCAAGTGGACCCCAACGCCTCATTCGACCCGGTGCCCGAAGGCAAGTATCTGGCGGTGATCACCGAGTCGGAGATGAAGCCGACCAAAAACGGCAAGGGCAGCTATCTCCAACTCACTTTCACCATCCTCGAAGGTGACTACCAGGGGCGGATGCTGTGGGCGCGGCTGAACCTGAACAACCCCAACGCCACGGCGGTGAAGATCGCCAAGTCCGAGCTGTCATCCATCTGCCATGCCATCGGCGTGATGCAGCCCCGCGACAGCGTCGAACTGCACAACATGCCGCTGCTGATCACTGTCAAGGTCAAAAAGCGCAACGACAACGATGAATTGACCAACGAGATCAAAGGGTATGAGGCGAAATCCTCCGTGCCCTCGGTACTCGCCAACCAACCCGCCCAACAAGCCCCCGTCAACAGTGCCACTCCTCCCTGGAAACGCTAACCGAAAGGACCGCTGATGAGTTTCTTCCACACGATGTTGCTGCTTTGGATTGTCTGCGCCCCGATCTGCTATCTGACGATGCGGCAGATCGCCAAGTCGGACTGTGGTCGCTGGACCCAGCTCGACCGATTGTTCGCCTTCGTCGTCTCGGTGACTTACGGACCCATCGCACTGTGCGCCATGGGCATCGTCGCTCTCATCTTTCAGTTGGCCAAATCGCCGTGGGCCAACCGGGAGGCGAAATGGTAATGCCGACCATCAATCCCACTGAAAACGAAAAGGAAGTGACCATGATCGAAGACAACGAAATCGTGAACAACGACGAACAGATCGTGATGATTCGAGAGATCGTCCAGGGCGAAGGAGAGAGCACTTTCTACGCCATTCGAGACGTTCATCTCGGTTACTGGCGCACACGCGAGCCACTGCATGACGATAAGGCGTGGACGCAGGATCGCCATCTTCGAGCAGAATTCGACGAGCGTGGCGACGCGCTTGAAGAACTACTGGAGATCTGGCGAGTGCGGCGGGCCGGCCAAGTTCGACCCGAGGAGATCGCGGAGTTGGAGTTCGAGATGGAGGCCGTCGCCGCATGATGATGACGCTTCCCTATCCACCGTCCGTCAACCACTACTGGCGGCACTATCGGGGTCACGTGGTCATCAGCCGGGAGGGCCGGACGTTCCGAGAGAACGTCCGTGCCCTCCTGGCAGCCCCCGGAAGAGCGGGCAACGGTCCGCGTAAACCGCCGTCCGGCGGACGCATCGCGTTGTGCATGGATGCATTCCCGCCGGATCGACGGCGACGCGACCTGGACAACATTCAAAAGCCCGTGCTCGATGCCCTCGAACATGCAGAGATGTACGAAGACGACAGCCAGATCGATCTGCTTCTCACGCGACGCGGTCCAATCGACCGACCCCACGGCCGCCTCGCGGTGCATGTAGATGAACTGCCACTACGCCACTGCCCGCTCTGTCACCGACCTTTACCCGAGGAACCCAACGCACAATGAACGCTGCGGCAGCACCCACCAACCCGATCACGTTGCGCCCATACCAAGGCGAAGCGATCCATGCGGTCTATGACCATTTGCGCCATCGTGATGACAACCCCTGTGTTGTCATCCCGACGGCCGGGGGCAAAACGCCGGTCATGGCGACGATCTGCCGTGATGCGGTGACGCAGTGGGACGGGCGCGTTCTCATCCTGGCACATGTGAAAGAACTACTGGAGCAGGCCGCTGACAAGCTCCACACGATGGCCCCAGACCTGTGGAACCAGATCGGGGTTTACTCCGCCGGACTCAAAAGCCGCAATACCGATCACGCCATCATCGTCGCCGGCATTCAGAGCGTGTATCGCCGCGCGTGCGAGCTGGGTCGCTTCGATCTCATCCTGATCGATGAAGCACACATGCTGCCGCCAGACGGCGAGGGAATGTATCGGCAGTTTTTAACCGACGCAAAGGTGGTCAACCCGCACGTGCGGCTGATCGGCCTGACCGCCACGCCGTACCGCATGTCCACTGGCACCATCTGCGGTCCCGACAATCTCCTCAATCACGTCTGCTATGAAGTCGGCGTCCGCGAACTGATCGTACAGGGCTACCTTTGTCCGCTGAAGACCAAGGCGGGTCGGCGGAAGGCCGACACCTCGGGACTGCACATTCGTGGTGGCGAGTTCATCGCCGGCGAAGTTGAAACGCTGATGGATGATGACGCTCTGGTGCGTAGCGCCTGTGCGGAGATCGTCGAGCATACGCAGGATCGCCATTCCGTTCTGATCTTCGCCGCCGGTGTGCAGCACGCCCAGCATGTGCAGCGTGTACTTGGCGAACTGGGCCACGAATGTGGTTTCGTCTGTGGCGATACCCCCGGTATTTTCCGCGACGAGATTCTCAAACGTTTCCGCGAAGGGGAATTGAAGTATCTGGCGAACGTCAATGTGTTGACCACCGGCTTCGACGCCCCCGGCATTGATTGCGTGGTGTTGCTGCGGCCGACCAACTCGCCCGGCCTCTACTACCAGATGGTGGGTCGGGGCTTCCGCCTTCACCCACAAAAGCAAGATTGCTTGATCCTCGACTTCGGCGGCAACATCCTGCGTCACGGCCCCCTCGATGCCTTGCAGATCAAGGATCGTTCCTCAGGCGAAGGAGAAGCCCCCGCGAAGGAATGCCCGCAATGCCAAGCCGTCATTCATGCCGCGTATGCGGCGTGCCCTGAATGCGGCTACGAGTTCCCCCCGCCGGAAAAAGAGAAGCACGATGCCACCGCTCATACCGGCGGCATTCTCTCCGGCCAGGTCACCGAGACGGATTACGAAGTGCAGGACGTGTACTACTGCGTCCACGTCAAACGCGGCGCACCCCCGGA